>JBFMAJ010000114.1:0-6605 GCA_040755775.1 Nitrospirota bacterium | reverse complement strand
CTCACCTCCGCGCTCGACCGGCAAGGGCGGTTGTGGGTCGGCACGTGGGGCGCGGGCCTGGGGCGGTTCGACGGACGCCGGTGGAAAAATTTCACGACGGCCGAGGGCCTCTCCGGCAATCACGTCAACAGCCTCGCGCAAGATGCACAGGGCGCGCTCTGGATCGGCACCAACGGCGGCGTCACCCGGCTCGATCCGGCCACTGGCCGGATGACGAATTACCGCCAGCAGGACGGCCTGCTTGGCATCCCCATTTACGCCGTGACGGTGGACTCGGGCGGCGGAGCCTGGTTCGGCACGCTCGGCGGCATCACGCACGTCACCGGGCTCGCGCGCTGAGCCGGTTCCGCGGCGCGCCGCGGTCATCGAACGGAATTACTCCAGGAACAATTCGGCGACGCCTTTCGATTCCGATCCGCTGACGCCTCTCAGCGTGATCAAGAACGACACCTGATGTTTTTCGGGAAACTGCTGGTAGACGAGCGTGACGGCCCAGCACTCATTGCAGGCGCCCCGCCAGCGCACGCCGTAGCTCATCTCCGTGAATTGCCGGTGCTGCAGATCGAGCAGCGACTTGGTCGCCAGCGTGACCCGCCACGGCAGCTCCACCTGCCCGCCCCAGCGCAACGCGGCAATGCGCTCGCGCCCGCCGATCGGATCGTCGAGAATCGACGTCTCGGGAGAAAAGAGATCGCCCCGCTGGGGCACGACGCCGCGCCGTGTATAGCGCTGCCCCACTGCCAGCGCCAGCCACGCCTTCGGCTTGGCCCGCGCCTCGCTGTTCATCACCACGACGCCCCGCCCGTAAAGATCCACGAAGCTTTCCGCCGCCAGCGTGAGGTCCGGCAGCGGCCGGGTTTCCGCTTGAAGCCGGACATTCGAGAAGGGCTCCGCCTCCGAGCGCCGCAACCGATAGCTATCGGTCGCTTTGATCCACAGCCAGTCATCGGCTGAAGGATCCGCTCCCCGTAGTCGCGTGGCCACGATCATGGTGACCTGCCGTTTTTCCGGCGCCGCGTCGATCTCGTCAAATTGCGGGACCACGGCCTGATCCAGTTGGTGCGCATATTCGTAGAGCAGGGCCGGCTCAATGAGATGCACCGCCGTCGCGTAACGGCGAATCAGTTGCGCGTCGGCCCGCAGCGCCAGATAGACGATCTCGCGCGCGACGCTGCCGTCGTCCACCAGCGCCCGGCTGCGGTAAAAAGTCTCCCGCACGCCGGCGAGCGGCGTCACCGTGACGCCCGCCACTGGCTCCCAGCGCGCCTTCAGAGCCGGAAACAGATCGATCCGCAGCGCCCGTTCGCCCCCCTCGTCGTCCAACCGCAATCCCTCGCCCCGGTAAAAATGGACGGCGGTGGCGTCCAGCCCGGCGTAGAGCGGCAGGCGGCCCACGCGGTAGTCCGCCAGCCGGTACCCCGCTTCGGGCAGGCGCTGGGCCACCAACTCGCTGGACCCGGCGAGATTCTGGGTAAACTGCGCAAGGAGATAGGCCAACTGGGCGTCATGCCGGTAGACTAGCGACGCGGCCGATTCGAGGCCGAGCCGGCTGCGGTCGAGCACACTGTCGCTCAGCTCGGTGAAAAAATCGCGGCGATTGACCAGATTGACGTCCCAGCGCAAGGCCAGCCGCTTCCCCCAGGCCTGCTCATGCTCGGCGTGATAGGCCAGAAAGTCGTCGCCGGTATTCCAATTGTGAAACTCGTGCGCGTCGAGCAGCCCTCGGCCCGTTTCCGTCAGCCGATACCGGTATTCCATTTTCGCGCCGATCCCCAGGCGGCTGCGCAGATCGAGCGACAGCGTCGCGTCGTGGCTGCGGCCCAGCGCCAGGTAGATCGGCTGCTCATATTGAAATCCTTCCGTGGAATTGAAGCCGAATTTGGGGATCAGCAATCCGCTCTGCCGTTCCTGCTTGACCGGATAGATCAGCCAGGGCAGATAGGCGACCGGCACGCCCTTGATCCGCAGGCTGACGCCGCTCGCCACCAGGTACTCCTCCAGCCGCACGCGCAGCCGGCGGGCCCGGAATTGCCAGGAGGGCACGCCCAGCTCACACGCGACGTCGCAGGTCGTGAAGGCCGCGCTCTCGGCGTGAAACGCGCCGTCGGGCCGCCGCTCGATCCGCCGGGCCGTCAGCCGGTACGGCGGCTCGGTAATCACGAGATCGGCCTGCTGCATGACGCCCGACAGCGTCCGCAGATTGAATTGCAGGCGCTCCATGGTGATCTGCTGCGTGCCCTCCGTCAGCACCACATGCCCGCTCGCCTCCATCTCGCCGGAGCGATCGTCATAGACCAAATGATCAGCGGTCAGCCGCAGGCTCCCGTACTCCAGCACCACGTGGCCGTCGGCAAGGTACCGCTCTTCGCTTTTTAGATATTCCAGGCGGTCGGCGTTAATCGAGATCGAGGGCCGGGACGGCCCCGCCGCTCCGTCCGGCGCCGGCCGTTCGGGAATGGCCGCCGCCATGCGGACCGATTCGCCGAAGGCGGCGCCGGACAGCAACAGGCCGCCGAGAACGAAGAGGGGAAACAGTGAACAGGGACGAAGGAAACTGACGAGGGGCCGCGCCAACGACGGTGCGCTCAGTGCGGCACCAGGGAGACGCGGCCGTCCCGCGATGGCGCCGATGCCCGCTCTCCTAAAAACCATTCGCGGGCGCAGGCGACCGTATAAAAGGATCCGGTCACGCAGCACAGATCGCGGGGGCCAAGCGTCGGCAGCGCCACAGCCAGCGCCGAGGCCGGATCGGCCGAGAGCGTCACGGAGCCCCCCGCCCGCTCAACGGCTGCAGCGACCTCCTCGGCGGGCAGCGCGCGCGGCATGGCCGGCGGCGCGGTGGCGATCCAATGATCGACGACGGGCCGCAGGGCGGCCACCACCTCGCTCACCGCTTTATCCCGCATGATGCCGAACACGGCCGTCACCCTGCCCCCCAACCGCCGCTTCTCATCAGCCAAAAAGGCGGCCAGCGCGCGGGCGGCGGCCGGATTGTGCGCGCCGTCCAGCAAGAGGCGCGGCCGCTCCTGCAGCACCTCGAGCCGCCCTTCCCAGCGAACGGACGCCAATCCCGCCGCGATCGCCTCATCCGCGATGGGCAGCCCCGACGCTCGCAACGCCAACGCGGCGGCCGTTGCCGCCGCCGCGTTCATCAATTGATGGCGGCCCGGCAATGGGCAGTGCAGATGCGGCAGCGTCCGGCGGCGGTCTCGATAGGTGAACCGCCCGCCGGCTTCCTCTTCATAGAAAAATTCCCGGCCGCAGCGAATCAACGGCGCGCCCACCCGTTGCGCCTCCCGCTCGATGACGGCTTCCGCCTCCGGTGGCTGGGGCGCGATGACGGCCGGCACGCCGGCTTTCAGAATGCCCGCCTTCTCCCACGCGATGGCCGTGAGCGAATCGCCCAAATAGTTCATGTGGTCGTAATCGATCGGCGTCAGCACGCTCAACCTCGGCGCCACCATGTTGGTCGCGTCGAATCGTCCGCCGAGTCCTGTTTCAATGACCGCCCAGTCCACGGCTTCCTGGGCAAAATAGGCAAAGGCCATCGCCGTCGTGGATTCAAAATAGGTGGGGGGATCATTATAGTCGGGGGAGATGCTCCTCTCCCCCGCTCCCCCATCGGCATGTAGCAGAAGGGCGCGCAGTTCATCGGCCAGCGCCGCCAACCGGGCCGTGGAGATGGGCCGGCCGTCGATGCGCATCCGTTCGTTCAGCGCGTGCAGATGGGGCGAGGTGTAGAGGCCGGTGCGTCGGCCGGCGGCCCGCAGGATGGCGGCGGTCATGGCGGCCGTCGATCCTTTGCCGTTGGTGCCCGCCAGGTGAACGGCGCTCAGCCGGGCCTGCGGCTCTCCCCAGGCATGAAGTATGCGCTCGATCCGCTCCAGGCCGGGCCGGATCACCGAATGATCGCAGCGCGCCAGCCAGCGGAGGGCCTCCTCGTGCGACCGCGCCGCCATCGGGCTACTCCATGGGCGCCGGCGCGATCCCGGCCGAATCGCCGTCCCGAACCGAGCCCCGCGCGGCATCGAACTCGGCGCCGGATGCGCCGCGGGCGGAGGACCAGGCGACGAAGCGCCGGACCATTTCCCGCTGGCGCTTGCGCTCCACGATCAGATCGATCATGCCGTGGCGGAGCAAAAATTCCGCCCGTTGAAACCCTTCGGGCAATTTCTGCTTGATCGTCTGCTCGATCACCCGGGGCCCGGCGAAACCGATCAGCGCCTTGGGCTCCGCCATGATCAGATCCCCCAACATGGCAAAGCTGGCGGTCACTCCGCCGTAGGTGGGATCGGTCAATAATGTCATGTAGGGCAGGCCGCGGGCCTTCAACCGGCCGATCGCGGCCGCGGTTTTGGCCATCTGCATCAGCGAGAGAATGCCCTCTTGCATCCGGGCGCCGCCCGACGACGTCACCACCAGGAACGGCGCATTGATCTCGATGGCGCGCTCCACGCCCCGGAGCAGTTTTTCGCCCACCACCGATCCCATGCTGCCGCCCATGAAGCCGAAATGAAGAAACGCCAGCACCAGCGGCGCGCCGTCCAGGCGGGCGTCGCCGAGGATCAGGGCGTCGCGCACGCCCAGGCGCTCCTGCGTCTCCCTCAGACGGTCCTGATACTTCTTCGTGTCGCGGAAGGCCAACGGGTCCAGCGGGGCCAACCCCTGCTCCCGCTCGGCGAAGCTGCCCTCGTCGACGAGCAGCGCGATGCGCTCCGTGACGTCGATCGGAAAATGATAGTCGCACTTCGGGCAGACTTTGCCGTTGCGCTCGAGCTCCTTTTTATAAATGATTTCCCGGCAATGGTTGCACTTGACCCACAAGCCTTCGGGAATTTTGACGCGTTTGTCCGTCGCGTCGGCCGGCTGATCTTTTTTGCGGAACCACGCCATCGGTGGTCGTCACAATAGCACAGTTCAAAAAGATGACGCAAGGAATGGATCTCCAAGGCAAGCCGAGCATCGGTTTGACATGCGAGCCATGAGTCAGCGTGCACGGCGATGGGGGTCTAGGGGGAGCGGAGCAGCTCCCCTTAATTCGTTTGACACGCTGCAAGTTCCCGTGCTATAAGGGAATTCTTGCAAGGAGGTGTCATGATGAAAAATCCGCTCGATACCCTGACCGGCACCGTCGTCGCCGGATTCGTGCTCACATTCGTTCTCTATCTGATCGTCAAGGCGCTGGTCTGACCGCGCCGGAAGGAGGGGCCGTATGCACGCAGCCGCGATGGATCTGTTCTTTCGTTGGGGCCATTTTCTGGCCGGGGTGATGTGGATCGGCCTGCTGTACTATTTTAATTTCGTCCAGGTCGCCTTTCTCAAAGCCGTCAGCCCCGAGGGCAAGGCCGAGGCCTTCAAGCATCTTGTGCCCCGCGCGCTGTTCTGGTTTCGCTACGCCGCGCTGGCCACCTGGCTCTTCGGCGCCGGCCTGCTGGGCCCGCATTTCGGCGACGCCTTTCTGCTGCGCGGCGAGCACGCGCCGATCGGGATGGGCGCCTGGCTCGGCACGATCATGCTGCTCAATGTGTGGGGCGTGATCTGGCGGAATCAGAAAAAGGTGCTGGGCTTGGTTCAAGCCTCGGCGGAAGAGAAGGCGAAAGCGGCCCGCATGGCCTTTCTCGCCTCCCGCACCAACACGATGCTGTCGATCCCGATGCTCTTCTTCATGGGCGCTTCGGCCCACTCGCCGGCCGACTTCTTTTAAGCCTGGCGCTCTCGACGCCTGAGCACCGCCAGGAGTGGAGAAAAAAGCACTAGCAGGAACATGGCCGCGGCGGCCGGCCCTGACGGCCCGGCTGAATCGAGGCTTCCGCACCCGCCGCCTCCCCCGCCGCCGATGGCGCAGAGCACGCATACGGTTTTAAGCGCAGTGTAGGCTGAGTCCCTGGCGCTATTGAAGGCTCGCACCCGGTAGGAGTATTTCATTTTTTTTGCCACAGTCACATCACTAAACGCTTCCACTCCCGCCGCGACGATGGCGATCTGGGTGAAGGCGCCGTTACCAATGCGCCGCTCGATCTTGAAGCCGTCCTCGTTGATCGAGTTGTCGGCCCAAGCCAGATCGACCGCCGGAGTGGCTTTATCCACCGTCGCCGTGAGCGCAGACGGAGCCGCCAACACATTCGTCTCGAAGTCGATATTCGGAGTTTCCATATCGGCAATCACCGTCACCGTGCCATTTAACGCCGCATCGGCCAGCGCGCCCGCTCCATCCTTTGGGAAATCCAAGTCCTCGCTCGATTCCCCGCCGTAAAATTCGGCCGGGAAGCCCGTATCGAAACCGGACGCGCTGGTGTTCTCCGAGGTAAACGAGTTGGTCGTCCCGACCAGCGGCTCGATTCGCACGTAATAGTCGCCCGGGGGTAAATTGTCCAGGCGATAGCTTCCGGCCGTCGTGTTCGGCTTGACGCCGGACAGCGATCCGACGATGGGCGTATTGGGCGCTGCGGTGCTGACGGCCACGACGTGAGCGCCTTTCACGGGCTGTCCCGTTGAGCCATTGAGAATTTGGCCTGAAATCGACCCATTCCCGGTCGGCGCGGCTGGCGGATAGAGCGCCAGCAGGCCGGCTTCGTCATCCGGCTCAAGACTTTGCGCGGTCGTCA
>JBFMAJ010000113.1:0-6617 GCA_040755775.1 Nitrospirota bacterium | reverse complement strand
CCGGCCGGGGACGCCGCGCAGGGCGCCGGGCGGGAACCGGCGAGAGCCGTTGCAATTGGCCGGAAGATGTCCGCAGGCGCGGCGCATCGCCCCACAACTGGTCCAGGCCGTAAAATTCTCTCGTCTCTTTGCGGAAGATATGGACGATCAGGTCGTTATAGTCCATCAGAATCCAGTTGGCCTGCTCCAGCCCCTCGACGTTCTGGGGACTGCAGCCGGCCTGGGCAAGCAGCTTATCAATGGCATCGGCCACCGCCTGGACTTGCCGGCGGGAATCGGCCGAGCAGATCACAAAATAATCAGCGAGACCGGTCAATGCGGACACCCGGAGGACCCGGATCTCTTCCGCCTTTTTTTCGTACGCCGCCTTCGCGCACAGCAGGGCCTTGTGTCGCGATGTTACCTCGATGACGCCTCCCGGCCCGGTTCGCAATGCGTCGTCATTGATACAATCTGCGTCGTAGTATATATGAACGAACGGCCTCAGGCAAGAGCGCGTCGAGCGGCGCGCCGGCCTCGACGGCGGCCCGCACCTGCGTGGCGGAGATCGGACAGGGCGGCAGTCCAAGCAGCCAGAGCCGGCGGCCGGCGGCCGATTGAATCTCCTCGAGATGCGGCGTTCCCTCATCCAGCGCCTGCAACCGCTCCGAGGCGATGGAGGCCAGCATCGGGAGCGACCGCAGCGACGCAAACGGATGGCCGACGCGCGGAATCACGACCAGATCGCACAACCGCAGCAGCCGCTCCGGCTCACGCCAGTCCATAATGTGGGCGAAGGCGTCGGTGCCGACCAGAAAATAGAGGGGCTCCCCGGGCCGCTGGCGGCCAAGCTGTTCCACCGTCTCCACGGAATAGGACGGGCCCGGCCGGTCGATCTCGATGGTCGACACCTCCGCCCAGGCGTAGGGCTGGACCGCCAATCGCGTCATCTCCAGCCGGTCGGACGCCGGCGCGAGGGCGGCCTGAGGTTTCAACGGAGGAATGCCGGCGGGAATGAAGACGACCCGGTCCAGGGCCATTCGTTGTCTGACCTGATCGGCGATCGTCAGGTGACAGCGGTGGATGGGATTGAAGGTCCCGCCGAAGAGGCCGAGGTTCATGAGAATCAGGGGCAGGGGGCAAGGGGTAAGGGGCAAGAACAACCTGGTAATGCTTCCTTGACCCCTGACCCTTGACCCTTGACCCTATTCCCTGATTTGGCCATCGCCCAGGACAATAAACTTTTTCGTCGTCAGTTCGTCGATGCCCATCGGCCCCCTGGCGTGCAGACGGCCGGTGGAAATGCCGATCTCGGCGCCCAACCCGAACTGCCCGCCATCGTTGAGCCGGGTGGAGGCGTTCACCAGCACGGCCGAAGAATCGACCCGCCGGACAAACGCCATGGCGCGCTGATAATCCTGCGTCATGATGGCGTCGGTATGTTGCGAGCCGTACGTCACGATATGGTCGATGGCCGCGTCCATCGTCTCGACCACCCGCACGGCCAGAATCAGATCGAGATACTCGGCGTGCCAGTCCTCCTCGGTCGCCGGCTTCACGCCCGGAACAAGGGCCCGCGTCCGCTCGCAACCGCGAATTTCCACGCCGGCCTTCTGCAGCCTGGCGACGATCGCTGGCAAAAATGTCGGCGCGACCGATTGATGCACAAGCAGCGTCTCCATGGCATTGCACGTGCCCGGCCGTTGAACCTTGGCATTCACGCAGACCGCTTCGGCCATCGCCAGGTCCGCCGCCTCGTCCACATAAATGTGGCAGACGCCCTTGTCGTGCTTGATCACGGGAATGGTGGATTGCTCCAGCACGGCGCGAATCAGCCCTTCGCCGCCGCGCGGAATGATCAGATCGATGTAGCGGTCCAGCTTCAGCAGCGCGTTGACCAGCCCGCGGTCCGTCTGCTCCACGACGATGACCGCGCCGTCCGGCAGGCCGGCCTTGGCCCCGGCTTCCTGCAGCACCCGGCCGATCGCGATATTGGACCGGATCGCTTCCGATCCGCCCCGCAAAATGACGGCATTGCCCGCTTTCAGGCAGAGCCCGGCCGCCTCGGCCGTCACGTTCGGCCGGGATTCATAAATGATGCCGATCACACCCAGCGGCACGCGCATCCGGCCGACCCGCATGCCGTTGGGCCGGACCCACATCCGCTCAATCTCGCCGACCGGATCGGGCAGCGCCGCCACCTCGCGGAGCCCCGTGGCCATCTCCCCGATCCGTTTGGGCGTCAGCGTGAGGCGATCAATGAGCGCGCCGCTTAAGCCGGCCTTTTTGGCCACGGCCACATCCTGCGCGTTGGCCGCTTGAATCGTTTCCGCCGCATCCACCAGCGCCGCGGCCATCCGCTCCAGCGCCGTCGCCTTGACGCCGGCGGACAATTGCGCCATCGCCCGCGCGGCGCTTTTCGCCTGCTTCGCAATCGTTTCAGCTAATGCCGCAAAATCAGTCATGGCGAGCCATTATAACAGAGGGTCCGGGGTCCAGGGTACAGGGTCCAAGAAATTGGGGCTACCTCAGAGAACATTTATTATCCAAACAAGGCATAGCCCTTTAGACGTCCGTTTGATATAGGTGTTAGCTACCCTTCCCAAGCGCATTAGAGAACTCCATTGGACTGAAGACTCTGACGCCGCACTGTTTGGAAACCTCAGCCATCTTCAAGTCGCTAGTGACCAATGGGTACCCATTGACCTTTGCCATGGCAACGAATATGTGGTCGCCGGCCTTGATGCATGGAATGTCAGCCATTGCGTATTTCTCGATGAACGGTTTGTCGATATGAACTAACTCGACAGGGTAATTCATTTGACCTTGTATGGCAGGGCCGACAAAGCGCTTCTCGGCAATGAGCTTCTGAAGTGTGCATTGGACCTCGAACCATCCGTGCGCTGGCATGGTAATGAGGATGGCGCGCCGACGAAGGTCTTCCAACATAGCAAGTGAGTCCCTGTGATTGGGAGACTTCGGATCGAAAGCGTCGATGAAAACGCAAGAGTCTACGAGCAGCTTCATATCTGCCTTGGTTCGGGGGACACCCTGCTTAATTATTGACCATGGCCTACCTAGCATGGCCTACCTTTAGATAAATATGGTGCCCACTGAATTCAGTTACGTTACAATCATGACAACAACTCCGACAATAAAAATCCATGGGAAAATGTACAGATGGACAATAGGATTCAGGAAAAATGAGTACTTCAATCTTTGGGATAAGCTGTTGATTGCAAGCTCAAGCAGGAGACTTGCAACGACAACTTGAATTGGGCGAAGAACAAGACCGAAAATGCCTGAATGGTGCCAGCCAAGAAGGGCGGATGCCGCTAGCACGCCAAAGAATCCGATCGTCACAAGAACAGGAACAAAACTACTTTTGCTGAGAAAGTGAGGACGAGTTATCACGCTTTCAGAGTAGAGCATCAGATGTGTTCGCGCTACTGCGCGAAATGCTATACCTCCACATAACCATGTGAAGAAAATACCTGGGTCAGAGAACATTTTCCGCCGTCGTCAATCGTTCCTTCCTCGGACGCCCTCGTTTTGCCGCCAGACCTTAGACCTCTCTTGGCTCCAAGAGCAGCTTCATGCCGTCAACAATCTGCTCGACCCGGCGAGGCGAGAGCGCTCCTATTTTTTTCAATCAAAAAAGTTTTATCAACCGTGACGATCTGTGAACACAGAAAATAGGGACAGACACCATTTACTGAACCTTCTTGAAAACCCGGGTCAGAGTGAGCTGGCCCCGATTTCACGGACACAGGGTTAAGAGACACCGTGCTCCTCATACTGCATGCGAAAACCCGGGTCAGAGAACATTTTCTATCGATGCCGATCGCTCTTTTCTCGGACGTCCCGGCTTTCCCGCCGCTCGTCGTCCC
Organism: Nitrospirota bacterium; assembly: GCA_040755775.1. Lineage (GTDB taxonomy): Bacteria > Nitrospirota > Nitrospiria > JACQCE01 > JACQCE01 > JBFMAJ01. The sequence continues at coordinate 2,748 of JBFMAJ010000113.1, read as the reverse complement.
GACATCGCCTCGATCTCTTGCTGAAACCCTTTCCGGCCGATCACGTGCCCTCTCTGTGTGGCGTCACGAATCTGCGGCCATTCATTCTCCAGAATGGTGCTCGCCATCCACGCCTGATAGGCCTCTTGCCGTGTTCGCGCGTCATGCCCCAGCCCTTGATACCACGGATCTTCATCAAGCAGGCCATCCAACTCTCCCAGTGCTCGGCTCCTGTAACTGCTCCAACGGTAGTCCGCCGGATGTTGAACAACCCCGGCTCTGACCGGGTTGAGTTCAATATACCGGCTGCACCTGAGCAGATAGTCATCCCGATCGACGATCGCGCTTTTATAGCGACCCTCCCATAATGTCCCGCTCCGCTGATGCGTTTCATTGATATAGCGAACATATCGACGACCAACGCTCTGCATAAAATCACCGAGATCGTCCGAGGTGGCCGGCTCGACCAAGAGATGCACATGGTTGGGCATCAATACATAGGCGTAGACTCTGCAGGCGCATTTCTTCTTGGCCTGCCTCAAACATTCCAAATAATAGCGGTAATCAGCTTCGGCGAAAAAGGTCGTCTGCCGATTGTTTCCGCGTTGAATGACGTGGTGCGGGTAGGCTGGAATAACGACGCGCGATGTTCGCGGCATGCAAGACTCCCGGTTGGGATAACCGCTGCCGCCAACCCTAATGAATTACGACGTTCAAGTCAAGAAAAATTGTTCTCTGACCCTATTTTTCTTTCGGCCTTCAGCGACTTCGCATGCTGTCGCATGCTCAATTTTCTGACCTTGGCCTCCTTGCGGGTTTCCGGGCTTGCGTAGGCCTCGTTAATGGCGTCCAAAATCTGCTTGTTGCGTTGCTTTTCAATACTCTTCGACGACATTATTCGCCTGGCCATCATTCTCAGCCCTCCCCGTACATCACCGGCTTGCCGTCGCGGCTTGCCCAGAGATACCAGGTGGCCACGGTGCGATACGGTTCCCATCGTTTGGCGATGCGCAGCATCGTGGCCGTCGACGGATGGCGGCGCAGGCCATAGGCCCGCTGGATCGCCTTCTGCAACCCCAGGTCGCCGACCGGAAAGACATCCAACCGCGCCAGCACAAAGATCAAAAACATCTCGGCCGTCCAGCGGCCAATGCCATGGAGTTGGGTCAAGAAGTCGATAATGGCTTCATCACTCATTCGATGAAACCGCCGGGAGGGCAATCCGCCGTTGAGCGCCGCCTCAGACAGCCCTTTCAAATAGGCGATTTTTTGTCTGGAGAGGCCGACCGCCCGCAGCCGATCCTCCGGCGTGGCAAGCAGATCGCTCGGATGGGGCACGCGATGTTCGGGATAGAGCGCGCGCAACCGCTTGAAAATGGTCGCGGCGGCCGACACGGACAACTGTTGCGAGACGATCGCTTCGGCCAGTGCCCAATAATGATTGCGCAGCGGCTTGAGTGGACAGGGGCCGATCTGCGCCATGATCCGGGCCAGCACCGGGTCGCACCTGCGCAGCGCTCGCACCGCTGCCGCCACTTCGGCTATATCAACGAAATTGTTCTCTGACCCCATTTTTTTGTTGCCGAATGAATTCATAGAGCAACATGGCCGTCGCCGTCGCCACATTGAGCGATTCCACCGGCTTGGCCATGGGAATCGTCACCCGCGCCGTGGCCTTCGCCAGGAGTGAGTCGGGCAATCCCGCGGCTTCCTGGCCCACAAGCAAAAAGGTGGGACGAGTCAGATCCACCTCCCACGGCGCCCGCCCCTCGTGGGCCACCGTGGCCACCACCTGCGTCGGGCCGGAGAGCATCGCCGAAATATCGTCCATCAGAACCACAGGCAGCCGAAAAAGACTGCCCATGCTCGCCCGCACCACTTTGGGATGGTAGGGATCGACGGTTCCCTTGGCCGCCAGCAGGCCCCGCGCGCCGGCCGTCTCGCTGATCCGGAGGATCGTTCCCAAATTACCGGGATCGCGAATTTCACAGGCGACAACCACCAGCCCCGCTCGTAACGGCGCCTCCCACGGCTCGGCCCATGAGGGACGGCGAAACAAACCGACGGCGCCCTGCGACGTCTTGGTCTCTTTCAAGGAGGAAAACACCTTCTCCGACAATTCCAGCAGCGGCGCCTTCGCCCGCCGCGCCCGCTCGAGCAATTGCCGTCCCTGCGGCCGTTCGAGCAGCGCATCGGTATAAAAAAAGCCGTCGCAGCGCAGCCCGCTCGCGAAGGCTTCCTCGAGTAATCGGACGCCTTCGGCCAAAAATGCGCCGGCCTCGCGCCGCGCATCGGCATCGTGCAACGCGCGGGCTTGCTTGACCTTGGGATGCTGCAGAGAGGTAATCAGGCTCACGTCGCCGACTCGCCGGCTGGCCGATTTTTTTTACTCCGCCGCTGCCGCGCGTTCTGCAAACGCTCTTTGATGTCCCGCTCGGCGCCCTGATCGGTCGGTTCGTAGTAGCGGCGCCCCTTCAGCCGCTCGGGCAGATAGTCCTGCTCAACGACGTGGCCGGGAAAATCGTGCGGGTATCGATAATCCTTGCCGTAACCTTCCCGCGCCATCAATGGCGTCGGCGCGTTGCGCAGATGGAGCGGCACCGGCAACGAGCCGCTTTGCTCCAGTTCGGCTTTGGCTTTCCGGTAGGCCAGATAGCTGGCGTTGCTTTTTGGCGCCGAGGCGAGATAGATCGCCGCCTGGCTGAGCGGAATCCACCCTTCCGGCCAGCCGACGGTCTGGAAGGCCTGCTGCGCGGCCACGGCCAGCGG
>JBFMAJ010000112.1:0-6651 GCA_040755775.1 Nitrospirota bacterium | reverse complement strand
ATGGCGGACCCAGCGATCGCGATTCATAAATTCGAAATTTCCCGCCACGACTTTCACCGTGTTTTTGTGCGTGACGCCGATCACGATCTGATTCGCCGGGTTCTCGATGACGTTCCAGCTCAGCTTGAGCGGCTCATTCATGCCGCGGCCGTACAGCGAGACGGTTTTGCCCTCATCGGCGCCCACGTGCCGCAGGGCGTCGGCCAGCAGATGGCCGGTCTGCTCGTCGGCCAGGCCGGTGTTGAAGGAGACGGTCTGGAGCGATTGAAGCTCTTCCCACCGGAGAACATGGATAAGCCGGCCGTCCTGCCAGATCTCGACGGGCGACGGCGTCACGATCCCGCCGCGGTCGGCGATTTTCGCGGCGGCCTGTCCGCCCGGCGCGCCGGGGGAATCGTCCCGCGCGCACGCGAGCGGCAGTGTAACAAGCAGTCCGATGAAAAGCAAGGCCAAGCCCCCCGATGGCCGACTCATACGATGATTCCTACGATGATGGATGGCGCGCGACATGAGCGGCTAAAACACGTGCACGGCCGACGCCTTGAAGACGACATTGACGGGCTGCCCGGCCCGCAGGTTCATCCGCTGGCGCGACGTGCGGGTGACGTAGACGACGAACGGCGTGGGGGTCTCCACGACGATCCGGCTGATGATCCGCTTGTCGGAGACTTCCCGGATCGTTCCCCGAAAACAATTCGCCGCCGACGATTCAAAGGCGTCGGGGGAGAGAATGATCTCTTCCGGGCGGATGCAGGCGTGCGCCTTGCCCTCCCGGTCGGTCAGCACCACGAACTCCGCGCCGCTGGTGGTGAAGACGGCGTTGCAGGCCTCCTCGTGCTCGACGGCCGCGCGGGTGACGGTGCCCTCGAAGAGATTTTCCATGCCGATGAACTCGGCGACCTGGCGGCAGTTGGGGTACTGGAACACCTCGACCGGTTCGCCCACCTGCACCAGCCGGCCGTTGTGCAAAATACCGACGCGGTCGGCGAGATTGAGCGCCTCCTCGAAATTATGGGTCACGTGCAGCGTGGTCGTCTTCAACTCGTCATGGATGCGGCGCAGCTCCTGCTGCAGGCGGTTTTTCGTCTGCGGGTCGAGCGCGCTGAGCGGCTCGTCCAGCAGCAGAATTTCCGGCTCGACGGCCAGCGCCCGCGCCAGCGCCACCCGCTGCTGCTCGCCGCCGCTCAAGCGCACGGGATAGGCGTCCAGCAGGTGCTCGATCCGCAGCAGCGAGGCCAGGCGGCGCAGTCGCTCCTGCCGGACCGGCGCCGGCAGCTTGCGCAGCGTGGGCCCATAGAGAATATTGTCGCGGATGGTCAGATGGGGGAAGAGCAAATAGTCCTGATAGACGAAGCCGACGTTCCGCCGCTCGGACGGCCAGTCGGTGATGTCGGCCCCGTTGCGCCAGACCCGTCCGGCCGTGGGCTGTTTGATGCCCGCGATCAGCTCCAGAATCGACGTCTTCCCGGTGCCGGTCGGCCCCAGCAGGACGAAGTATTCGCCGGGCTCCAGCTGCAGATCGAGCGCGTGGAGCTGAAACGCGCCGAGCGTCAAGCCGAGCTGCTCCAGCCGGATCATTGGATTCGCTCGGCCCGGCTCCGGGGCACGGCCTTGCCGATGCCGAACGTCCGCAGCGTAATGAAGACCATCACGCAGAGCAGCAGCAGCAGCACGGCGACCGGTTTGGCGTAGTCAAGCCCGTAGGTTTCGAACCGGTTCCAGACCAGCACCGGCGCGACCATCGGATGGTAGACCAAAATGAAGACGGCGCCGAACTCGCTGATGCCCCGCGACCACATGAGCATCGCGCCCGTCAGGATGCTGCGGCGGGCCAGCGGCAGCGTGATCGTCCAGAAGGTCTTCACGGGCGAGGCGCCCAGCGACTGGGCCACCTGTTCCATGCGGGGATCGACGGCCAAAAAGCCGTCGCGGGCGGCGTTGATCAAGAAGGGCACGCTGCCGAACATCATCGCGATGACGATGCCCGGCTCGGCGCCCACGAAGCTGATGCCGAAAAACTCGAAAAATTTGCCGCCGTAGAATTTCCGCCCGAATACCGAGAGCAGGGCGATGCCCGCGGCCGTGTGGGGAATCACGACGGGCAGATCGACCAGCCCTTCGATCAGCCGTTTGCCGGGAAAGCGGTGGCGGGCCAGCAGGTAGGCGAGCGGCACGCCGAAGAGCAGGCCGAAAAAGGTCGCCCAGAGGCCGGACATGATCGTCAAGAGAATCGCGCGCCACACCTCGTCTTCGAGCAGGGTGGCATAGAGCTTGGCCGGCGACACGGAGAAGACCATCGTAGCCAGCGGCAGGACGAGGAAGAGCACCATGACGAGGCCGAACACCAGAAAGATCAATTGAATGGACGACAGGCGCAGCGCCCGGCGCCGGGGAATGACGGGAAGCCTGGGCTCCTGGGTCGGGGAAGGGGCGGGCGCGTCTATCGAACTGAGGGACGGCATGCTGTCGATCGCCGCGCGGCCGGCATGCGCCGAGCGGGCGGTCACCAATCAAACGATGCGGAGTCTACCGCATCCGGCCCTACCGTTGCAACAGCGTGCTTTGCAGCGAAGGGGGGAGGCCGCCGCCGACCACGCGGGCCGGCACCAGCGGCGTCATGCCGGCATTGGCCATCAGGGCCCGCCCCCGCGGGCCCGTCAGGAAGCTCACGAAGGCTTCGGCGGCCTTGCGGTTTCTGGCGTGCTTCGGGATGGTGAGGCTGTAGACGATCGGAGCCCCCTTGATCCGGTTGGTCGTGCCGGGTTCCTTGCCCGGAATGGTGACGACCGCCGCGGCGTAGCGGTCGGCCAGGAGCGGCTCGCTCAGGTTGATTTCCTTGGGCAGCGGGATCGCGCGCAGCCCATGCTGCTTCGCCAGCGAGGCGTAATCGAAGATGTAATCGATCTCCCCGCTCTTGAGCAGGGCGAGCAGGGCCACGGCGTTTGAGCGGATGTTCTTCTTGGGCAGGTTGGCCCTGAGCCGGTCATAGAGTTTCGGCTGCTGGTAGTGCGACTCGGCCAATTGCCACACCATGAGCGAGCGGTAGCCTACCGGCGCCGTGTCGGGGTCGCTGATCCCATATTCCACGCCGGGCCGGAGCAGAATCTCGTACCAGTTGCCGGCGGTGATCTCCTTGGCGTATTTGGCGTCGTCCGCCGCGATCAGGACGATCTGCTCGGTGAGGAAATCGACCGACCAGTCGGCGTGTTTCGGCATCAGATAATCGGGAATATTGGAGCGGTCGGCCACGGCAAGAACATCGGCCTCCTTGTTCAGATCGAGAATCTGCCGGATCAGTGCCAGGCTGCCGCCCGGTTGGAGCAACACGTGCACGTCGGGGTGCTTCGCGGTAAATTCCGCCTGGGCGTGCTTGAAGAGATCGGCCAGGCTGGCCGCCATGAGGACGGTGATCTCGCCCGATGGCGGCGGATCGGCGGCGCGGGCGGAGGGGAGCACGATCAACCACACGCTCAAGAACAGTGAAACACACACAGCACTGCGCATAGGGGGCTCCTTGGGCCGGCTAGAATTTTACGCTTGCATCGACTTGCAGTTTCGTAATGTCATCTTTGAGGGCGCCGTCCGATTCGGTGACAAGCAGTTTCGTCTTCGCCTGAAAATATTTCGTCGGATTGTAGGCGATCCAGGCGATATGGCCCCGGCGGCTCAGGCCGCCGTCGCCAAAATCGGAATCGGCCATGTCGGCCAGCGCGGCGTCCGTCTCCGCGACCTTATAGAGGTAGGCCAGCTCCCACGTGTTCGGATCGCTGGCCTTGCCGAGAATCATCCCGACCTGGTAGCCGACATTGCCCGTGGCTGCCCCCACGCCGTTGCCGCCCGTGGTGGTGTCCGCCAGATTCCGGACATAATCGCCCATGATGGCCAGCGGCAGCGGCCCGACCCTTGTGTTGAGCGCGGCCGTGAGATCGATGATGTGGTAGCGGTTGACCAAGCAGGTCGCAACGGGTGGTACTACCCCTGGGCAAGCACCACGACTATTTCCATCTTGAACGAGCGTCTGGCCGAAAGTCCCCGTCGTGGCGTTGAGCACTTCATAAAAGGCCGCCGCCACTGTGGCCTTGAGCCGGTCATTGGGCTCAACCGTCGCGCCAAGCTGTTGTCCGATCAGCCACTGATCGTGATCGTCCCCGCCGTCCTCATCCAGTACTATCTGGGCCGCATTGAAGAAGAGCATCACCGTGTCACCCGCCCTGAATCGCAGTGTTTCCGCCACGCCTTCCGGGGCGACGTCGGCATCCCACACAATATCGGAGGTCTCGACGGTGAAAAAGGGATTCTCCATTTTCCCGGCCGCAAGCGTGACCCACCGGGCGCCGGAGGGGTTCCAGCTCAGGTAGGCCTGCTGAATCCAGATCGCCTTCTGGGAGTTGAAATTGTCGAAACTCTGGTTGTTTCCGGTGGCGTCGCCCGTTCCGCTGGCCAGTTGGACCGCGACCAGCAGATCCTTGATTTTTAATTGCGTGCCCAGGCGGAGGCGGAAGCGCGGCCGGTGCCGGTTGTCGCCGTTATCGCCGGTGCCCGGATCGGCCGAATACCAGATCGATTCGTTCCGAACCCGTAAATCGCCGTAAACGGTGAGGCGGTCGATCCATTTGGCCAGTACCGTTTCCTGAATCGTGGCGGCTTCTTCCTTGGTGATGGCGCCCTTTTCCACCAATAATTCTTTGAGCGTTTTTTCTGCCGTGAATGCCCGCGTCGGCCCTGCCGCAATGAAACCGAAAATTGCACAGACCAAGACCAGCGGCGTTCGGTGCCTCATGCAGATCTCCTTCTGGGGGAGTTATCCTTTGAGAGATTCCAGGTAGCGTTCGGCGTCGATGGCGGCCATGCAGCCGGTGCCGGCGGCCGTGACCGCCTGGCGGTAGACGTGATCGGCCGCGTCGCCGGCGGCAAAAACGCCGGGGATGTTCGTGGCCGTGCTGCCCGGTTTGGTGTTCAGATAGCCTTGCCCGTCCATGTCGAGCTGGCCGGCAAAGAGGGCGGTGTTCGGCTGGTGGCCGATGGCGACGAAGAGGCCGTCGCAGGAAAGGTCGCGCGTCTGGCCGGTCTTGACGTTTTTGACCCGTACGCCGGTGACCCGGCCGGCCTCCACGCCCAGCACCTCGGTGACGACCGAATCCCAGAGGAAGTCAATTTTGGGATTCTTCAGCGCGCGATCCTGCATGATCTTGGAGGCGCGCAGCTTGTCCCGCCGATGGATGATCGTGACTTTCGTGGCGAATTTGGTGAGAAAGGTCGCCTCCTCGACGGCCGTGTCGCCGCCGCCGACGACCATCACGGTTTTTCCCTTGAAGAAGAAGCCGTCGCAGGTCGCGCAGGCGGAGACGCCGTGGCCCATCAATTTGGATTCCGACGGCAGGCCGAGCAGCTTGGCCGAGGCGCCCGTGGAGATAATCAGCGCACGCGTCTCATACCAGGTCTCATCGTTGGCAAGCAAACGAAACGGCGGCCGCTGCAACTCGACCTTGGTGACGTCGCCGGCCACGAACCGGGTGCCGAAGCGCTCCGCCTGTTTGCGGAACTCTTCCATCAGTTGCGGCCCCATGATGCCGCCCGGAAAACCGGGATAGTTTTCCACGTCGGTGGTGATCATGAGCTGGCCGCCGGCCTGCACGCCGCTGATCAGCAGCGGCGACAAATTGGCCCGCGCCGCGTAGATGGCCGCCGTCAATCCGGCGGGGCCGGAGCCGAGGATGATGACGTTTTCGATGGTCGCCGCTTTGTCCGCCATGCGGGGGCTATCTTAGCAGGAGCTGAACGATTGGGGCAAGGGTGATCCTCGGGCTTTTTTATAAGCCGAGCACTCTTCGCACCCCGGATTCGAGCTTGGCAACTTCCACATTCGGCATCTGGCCGATTTTCTTTTTCAAGCGGGATTTGTGGATGGGGCCCAACGACTCGCATTTGGCAAAACTCTTGACCCGAAGTCCGGTGGCTGGTTGTTCGCCAATCTCGACGCGAAGCGGTCCCGGCTTGGTCGTAATCGGCACCATCAGCACGTCCGGGCAAAGGTCATTGATGGGATTGATGCTCATCACGATGGCCGGCCGCGGCTTCGGATGGGCGGCCAGCTCGACCACCCAGATATCTCCCCGGCTTATTCGCTCCACATCGACTCCTCGAACGTCCGCTCCCACGCTTCACGCTCAAGACATTCGTCCTCCTCCTCGCGGTGCTGGCCCAACTGCCTTCGGAGGCGCTTGTCCTCTTCCAGCCGCCTAAACGTTTCCAAAATCCGCTCCAATTTTTCTGACCGGGTCTTACCCGGGATCGAATCAAGGAATTTGATCAGCGGCTCTTCAATGGTTGCCGACAGTTTTCCCTTCATGGTTTATCCTCCTTATTATCTCCTATCATATAGGATACTATATATTCTTTACGAGAATCTGTCAAATCTGACAATGGGGTGGTCTTCAGGTAATCAGTCCGGCGTGCCGCCGGTGAAGCGGAAGTTCCGGATCTTCAGCGCCGGGGCGACGATGCAGGAGTCGTGCTCCTCGCCGGCGGCGCGCACGGCCGGTCCCAATGCCTCCACATCATTAAGCATGGCGATCAGCCCCTGATTGAACCGCAGATTTTTGACGCCGTGCTTGATCTTGCCCCCTTCGATCCAGAACGTGCCGTCGCGGG
>JBFMAJ010000111.1:0-6684 GCA_040755775.1 Nitrospirota bacterium | reverse complement strand
AGCCGCGGTTGATGGTCGTGCGTCTGGGCGAGTCGTTGGGGATTTAGCCATCGCCTCGCCCGCCCAACAGATTAAAACCACCATCCGGGAAGTCCAGGAATTGGCGTCGCTGTCCGGCCGCACGGCGGCCGCGCTCCTGCGCCCGCCCTGGCCCGGCAAGGCCGCCATCGAGCAGATGGATCTGCTCGGCGTCGGCTCGCTGGGGATCGTGATTTTGACCGGGCTCTTCGCCGGCATGGCGCTGGCCATGCAATTTTCCGTGGAGCTCTCGTCGTTCGGCGCGAAGAGCTATCTGGGCCGGGCCGTCACCGTCAGCATTTTGCGGGAATTGGGGCCGGTGCTCACCGGGTTGATGGTGGCCGGCCGGGTCTGCTCGGGGATTACCGCCGAGCTGGGGGCGATGAAGGTGACGCAGCAGATCGACGCGCTGCGCGTGCTGGGCAGCGACCCGGTCGGCAAGCTGGTCGTGCCCCGGGTCATCGCCGTGGTGGCGATGCTGCCGATCCTGACGGTCATCAGCGACGCCATGGCGGTGGCGGGCGGCTATTCGATCGCCATTTCCATCAGCCGGATCAGCACGCCGATTTATTGGGCCGAGGTCGGCCGGGCCTTTACGTTCGAGAACGCGATCGGGGCCCTGACCAAGCCCTTCATTTTCGGATTGATCATCGCGCTGGTCGGCTGCGATCAAGGCCTGCGCGCGGCCGGCGGGACGAAGGGCATCGGGCTGGCGACCACGCGCGCCGTCGTGCTGGCGTCGGTGTTGATCCTGGTGGCCAATTTCCTGCTCACGAAGCTGCTGGTGGGGCTCTTGGGATGGGAGACGTAATCGTCTTCGAAGGCGTGACCTGCGTCTTCGACGAGCAGGTCGTGCTGGAGGACGTCAGTTTCCGGGTGGCGCCCCGGGAGATCAAGGTCATCATCGGGGCCAGCGGCTCGGGCAAGACGACGATTCTCCGGCTGATCCTGGGGTTCCTCAAGCCGGAGCGGGGGCGCATTTTCATCGACGGCGAGGAGATTACGCGGCTGCCGGAACAGGCGCTGGCGCCGATTCGGCGGAAGATCGGCATGGTGTTTCAGGACGGAGCGCTGTTCGACTCGATGACGGTCGGCGAGAACGTCGGCTACCGGCTGCTGGAGGAGGGGCAGCTCAGCGAAGCGGAAGTCGAAGACCGCGTCCGCCGGTTGTTGAGTTTCGTGGGCTTGGAGGAGACGATCGACATGATGCCGGACGAGCTGAGCGGCGGCATGCGGCGCCGGGTGGCCGTCATGCGGGCGCTGGCGGCCGTCGACGCCAAGCTGATGCTCTACGACGAGCCGACGACCGGGCTGGACCCGATGACGGCGCGGACGATCTGCGATCTGATCCGGCGGGTGCGCGACGCGCAAGGGCTGACGTCGGTGGCGGTGACGCATAAAATGTCCGATGCGTTCCGGATCGGCGACCGGTTTCTGGCGATTCACGAGGGTCGGGTGGTCTTCGAGGGCACGGCGGAGGAGCTGCGGCGCTCCACGCACGAACACGTACAGGGATTCCTCGAGTAGAAACAGGTGAACGGAACATCCACTGTCAGATGACTGCCGAGCATCGATTTGACATGCGAGCCATGACGAATAGTACGTATGGGCGATGGGGGTCTAGGGGGAGCGGAGCAGCTCCCCCTAATCCGATGGGGGGCTCATGAGAAGAAGCACCAACATTCGATGGTCGGAGCTGAAGGTCGGGCTGGTGGTGATCGTCAGCGCGGTGATCCTGGCGGTCGCCATCGTCTCGTTCGGCTATCTGGAGGATCTGCTCCGGCCCAAGCGGGACCTGGCCGCGCTCTTCGCCGACGTCCGGGGGTTGCGCGCCGGGGCGCCGGTCTGGCTGGGCGGCGTGGAGGCGGGCCACGTCCGCAGGATCAGTTTCCCGACGACCGGCGAGCAGCGGGCCATCCGGGTGGACATGGTGGTGGACGCCGAGCTGGCCGAGCTGATCCGGGCCGACTCGACGGCCAGCGTGCGGACGCAAGGACTGTTGGGCGACATTTACGTCGAGATCGCGCTCGGTTCCCCGTCGGCCCCGCCGCTGCCGGTCGACCGGTCGCTGGTGGGCGTGGTGCCGGTGGACATCAAGGAGCTGATCTCCGGCAGCTCGGTGACGCTGGGCGAGCTGGGGCTGACGCTGCGCAACCTCAACGCCATGCTGACCCGGATCGCCGAGGGACAGGGCACGGTGGGCCATTTCGTCAACGATCCGGCGCTCTACGACGAGCTCACCAAGCTGGCGGCCGACAGCCGCGGCCTGCTCCGGCAGATCGAGAAGGGGGAAGGCTCGGCCGGCAAGCTGGTGCGCGATCCCGAGCTCTATCAGCGGTTGACGGCGGCCGTGGAGCGGATCGAGACGACGGCCCGGTCGTTCGAGCAGTTCGGGGAGGCGCTGCAGCGCGGCGACGGCACCGTGGCCAAGCTGACCCGCGATCCGGCCGTCTATGACAACCTGGCCGCCTCGACGGCCAGGCTCGACCGGCTCCTGGGTCGGGTGGAGGAGGGCGACGGCGTGGCGGGCCGGCTGATCGGCGACGCGGAGCTGAGCCGGGATCTGCAGTCGACCGTCGGAGAATTCAAGGCGGCGGCGGCCGAGTTCCGGTCGCTGATCGAAGACATGAAGAAGAATCCCAAAAAATATTTTCAAATGAAATTATTCTGACCGTTCATGCTGGTGCTCATTGAAGCGAATGAAAACTGCGCCGAGGGCGGGAGCTGGCGCTTCAACGCGCTGGAGCCGCCCCGGCCGGTCGCGCGCGTCCGGCTGTACGACCGGTCGGCGCAGGGCGAGTGGTTTCAGGTGGTCGGCTGGACCGGCCGGCCCGAGCGGCCGACGTCCCCCGCCGTGGCCCAAAAAATCGACGATTCCGGCCAGGGCGTCGCCTATCTGGTGACCGGCGGCGACCAGGGCCTGCGGCTCAAGCCGGCCGGCAGCGCGGAGCCGTGGAGCGTGGACAATCCCCGGCAATGGGGCGCGCCCTATCTGATTGTGGCGTCGCCGCGTGACCTGGCGGATGCGGAGAAAGGAGAGGAGAAATGACTGTGCGATCAGCGATGGCGGTCTTTGCGCTGGCTTTGACCGCGTGGGCCGTGGGCTCGGCGGCCGACGTGCCGGTGCCGCCGACTCCCGCCGAGCTGCAACTGAACCAATTCGGCAATGCCCCGATCGTGCCGGAATTGGCCGTGGACGGCGTGGCGGTGGTCGGCGGCGAAATCGTGGCCACGATGGCGGTCATGGCCCGGGAGCCGATGGCCGACGTGCAGATTCAGTTGGAGCTGCCGGGCGGCGTGGAGCGGACGGCCGGGGAGCTGTCATGGAGCGGGCCGCTGGCCGCGGGGGAGGTGCGCATCGTCGAAATTTCGGCGAAATTGCTGGCCCCGGGCCGCCGGCAGATCGTCGGCCGGGTTAAAGTGCCGAAGGGCGACGCCGAGCCGACCGTGCTGACCACGGACCGCTGGCTGGACATTGCGCCCAACGCCCCGCCCGCCAAGCCGCGAAAAAAGTAACCCGTCAGTCCGCCGGCAGTGGCGGCCGATCAGTCCCATTAGTGCGGGTTGGACGCCACGCGCGGGGGCGGCTCCAGTTTGCTCAAGCCCCGCCAGGTGCCGATCCAGACGGCGCCGTCATCGCCGAAGGTGAGCGAGAAGACGTTGTTGTCCAGCAGGCCGTGCGCCGTCGTGTAGGTGGTCCAGCGGCCGTGATCGTAGATGGTGACGCCGCCGTCGCTGCCGATCCAGAGCTTGCCGTCCCGGCCGAATTTCAGCACGTGGACGTAGTGGCCGCCCAGGCCGTCCGCGGTGCCGAAGGTTTTCCATTGCTGGCCCGCCGGCGCGGCGGGATCGAACCGGCTCAGGCCCGCGCCCCAGGTGCCGATCCATTTCACGTTGTTCTCGTCGATGGCGATGTCGAGGATGTAGTTGGGGTTGGGCCCCATGTTGCTCTTGGACTGCGCGCCGTGGTGCCCGTATCCGGCGTCATCGGCCGGCGCCGGCTCCGGCTGCCCCACGTCCAGCCCCAGCCCGTCGGCGTGAGTCCAGCTCGTCCATTGCCGGGTGACGGGGTCGTGGCGGGTGAGCCCGCCCTCGGTGCCGAACCAGATGATCTCGTCCCGGTCGATCGCGATCGCATAGACCCACTTGTCGATCAGCCCGTCCTTCTCCGTGAAGGTCTGAAAGCGTTGGCCGTCGTATCGGGTCGCGCCTTTCCAGGTTGCGATCCAGTAGACGTTGCGCCGGTCCACCGCCAAATCGTAGACCCACAGGTCGCCGATGCCGGCGCCGGCCCCGACGCGCTGCCACGCGGCGCCGTAGGTCAGGGGCGAGCCGAAGCCGAAGGGCGTGTAGACGGTCCAGCGCTGATTGTCGAAGCGCATCAGGCCGCCGCCGTAGGTGCCGATCCATTTGTCGCCGCGCCCGTCGACGTGGATCATGTAGATGCCGTTGCTCAGCAGGCCGCTGCGCGTCTGTTCCGCCGTGATGATCTCATGGCTGTCGGCGGTGCGCGTGTCGTAGCGGATCAGGCCGTTCGGCAGGCCCATCCATAGATGAGGGCCGTCGAGGGCAAGCGCTTTTACATTGCCGCCGGTTTCGAAATTGGTGAAGCGCGGCCCCGGCGGTTGATTCGACTGAGGCGGCGCCGGCGGCGCGGGAGCCGGCGCGCGGTCGCAGGCCATCAGGACCGCGGCTGAAAGCATGACGGTGAGCAGGCGCGGGCCGTGAAGGAAGAAATGCATTCGATTCAGATTGACATTCTCGACGTGATGTTGCTACCATCCTACACAATTCGTCATCATGGCGCAAGCAAAACTGCGCGGCGGATCGTGCGCGCCGGTGAAACGGGCGGATAGCTCAGCAGGGAGAGCGCCTCGCTTACACCGAGGAGGTCAGGCGTTCGAGCCGCCTTCCGCCCACATTTCGCCGGAGGCGAAATGTGCCCCGAGTCTCGAGTAGAGACGAGGGGCAATGATGTGAGTATGGACCAAGGAAAAATCAATGTCCCTCACTGTCCTTGCGGGCAGTTCGGGACGAAATTTTGCGGAGCAAAATTTCGCGGGGCCGTAGTTCAGCTGGTTAGAACGCCGGCCTGTCACGCCGGAGGTCACGGGTTCGAGCCCCGCCGGCCCCGCCATTTTCCCGCATGGAGTTGATCGGCCTCGCAGTCCGGCGGCCGGCGTTCACTCATCAATGAGTTCCGAAGTCGGCGCGCTGATCCTCGGAGCCAGCCTGATCACCAAGGCGGTGCTGGTGATCCTGCTGCTGCTTTCCGTCATGTCGTGGGCGATCATTTTCTACAAATGGAAGGTCTTCTGGCAGGCGCAACGGGACAACCGGCGCTTCATCGGCGATTTTTCGCTGGCCGACGGCTCGGCGCTCCACCAGGCGGCTGAGCGCCACCCTCACAGCCCCATGGCGGCCGTCTGGCTGGAGGCGACGGGCCGGCGCCAATCCGACTCGGCCCACGCGGCGGCTTCTACGGGCGACGGCCACCATCCGTTGGAACGGCGCTTCCGCCGGGCGATCGAGCTGGAGCTGGGCCGGTACGAAGAATACCTCTCGTTCCTGGCGACGACGGGGAACGTCGCGCCCTTTATCGGATTGTTCGGCACCGTGCTCGGCATCATCGACGCCTTTCAAGCCATCAGCCAGATGGGCACGGCCAGCATCGCGGCGGTGGCGCCCGGCATCGCCGAAGCGCTGGTGGCGACGGCGGCCGGCCTGTTCGCCGCCATTCCCGCCGTGGTCGCGTATAATTACTATCTGAGCCGGTTGCGACGGTTGTCGGCGCAACTGGAGCTGTTCGCCGCCGAGGCGGTCGAACGGCTGCCGCGCCCCACGCCCCGCGACGCCGCGGTCCGGGCCTGACCGATGACGGGAGACCTCTCGAACGGATCCCGCCGCTTCATGGCGGAGATCAACGTGGTGCCGCTGGTGGACGTCGTGCTGGTGCTGCTGATCATTTTCATGATCACGGCTCCGCTGCTCTACCGCGGCATCGACATCGATCTGCCGCAGTCGGCGGCCAACACGATCAAGCCCGACGAGCGGGTCGTCGTGAGCGTCGGCAAGGACCACAAAATTTTCGTGAACAAGGACGAGGTGCCCGCCGACCGGCTGGAAGCGGCCATGAAGCGGCTGCATGACCGGAATCCCGACGTGACGATCTATCTGCGGGCCGATCAAGGCATTCCCTACGGCATCGTGGTGCGGGTGATGGATGCCGTGAAAAAAGTCGGGATCGACAAGCTGGGGATGGTGACCGAACCCGAGAGAAGGAGCCCGTAGGAACGCCGGCCGATGAAACGGGCGTTCCTGGTTTCCATCAGTCTCCACCTGGCGATGGCCCTGCTGCTGGTGTTTCCCCTGTTTCAGCTGAGCCGTCGCATGATCCTCTCGCCCGCCTATCAGGTCACGCTGGTGGATCCGCCTCAGGCGGAGCCCGCCGCGCCGGTCGCGCTCCCCCCGCCTCCCGCGCCGCCTGAGCGCCCGCCGGAACGGCCGCCCCAACGAATCGAAACGCCGCCGCCCGCGGCGAAGCCCGCGCGCGTGCCGCCGCTGGTCAAGCCGCCGCCGGCTGCAAAACCCACGCCGCCGGAACCGGCCCCTCAACCGGCGCCGCCGTCCCCGGCGCCGGCCAATCCGGTCACCGCGCCGGCGTCG
>JBFMAJ010000110.1:0-6773 GCA_040755775.1 Nitrospirota bacterium | reverse complement strand
GCGCCACCGCCGCGGCCGCGATGCTTCGGGTCTAAACCTTCAGCAGTTTCTTCATCCGCTCGGCATCCGCCGGCTGGGGCCAGATATAGGCGGTGTACCGGCCGTCGTGCGAGACGGCGTCCACGGCCTGCAAATTGATCTGCTCCTTGCCCACGCGGTCCAGCGTGTCGGTCAAGGCGCCGACGCGATCTTCGCCGGTGAGACGGTAGCAGCGGCCTTCGGTCGCCGCGTAACCGGCCGTTTTGGCAGCCCGCTGGAATTGCTCGCCGTTTTTGGGGATGGCGATAATGCCCGCCTTCGCCCCTTCGCCCCAGCCCCAGAGGCCGGCCAGATCGACGTTCTGCTGCTTCATTTTGCTGACGAATGCGGCGAGCGTGCCCGGTTTGTTCTCGGCGGCGATGGTAAAGCAGGTCACCTCTTGAATCTCCATGGTTGGCTCCCTTCGTGCGGGTGGAGGAAGGCCGCGCCCATGCGCACGATCAGGGAGCGGCCGGACGTCCGAGAGAAGACCATTCTAGGCCGATCCCCAAGATGATGTCAATCATAGCCGTATTTTTCGAGCGTCTCTTCGCCGAAGCCGAAATGGTGGGCAACCTCGTGCGCGACCGTGATTTCGATTTCGCGGATGAGCTGCTTGCGGGCGGGAAAATCCTGCTCCAGCGGCCCCTGGTAGAGCACGATCATGTCGGGCAGCGTGTTCACGTGATCGGCGCCGCGCTCCGGCAGCGGGGTGCCCCGGTAGAGGCCGTAGACCACCTCGTCGGGATCGCCGTAAATGTCGGCCATCTCCTGTTGATCCGGCCACGACTCCACGACGATGGCGACGTTGTTGAGCGCGGCGCGAAACTCCGCGGGAATGCGCTCCAGCGCCTCCTGGACGAGCGCTTCAAACTCTTTGCGGCGCATCCGACGACCTCTTGGCCTGGCCGGCCCGTCCCGGCCCGCGGGGATCAGGCGGGCCTGCCTGCCGGTCAGGCAGGCGCCAGAGGCGCTTGCGGATGATGTAGGCGGCCGCCAGCAGCACCAGCCCAGCGCTGACGGCGTGCGGCGCCCGGATCGGGCCGATCATCAAATCTTCGGCGCGGAAGCTGCTGACGATCGAGCGGTCAATGGAGTAGAGCACCAGGTAGAGCAGAAAAATAAACCCGTCCTGAAACGGCCGCTTGCGGATCGACCACAGCAGGGCGAAGATCAGCAGGTTGAGCGCCATTTCGTAGAGCATTGTCGGGTGGAGCGGCGCCGGGCCGAACTCCTGGCCGGCGGGGCTCTCGGGCGGAAAGACCACGCCCCACGGCATGTCGGTGGGCCGGCCGTGCGTTTCGCCGTTCATGAAATTGCCGAACCGGCCGAAGGCCTGGCCCAGAATCACGCTGGGCGCGCCGGCGTCGGCCAGCCGAAGGAAGGAAAGCCGGTGGCGAGTGATGTACCACCACCCGGCCAGCGCGCCGCCGATCATGCCGCCGTGGATGGCGAGGCCGCCGTGCCAGATGGCCGGGATCTCCCAGAGGTCCTGGCTGTAGTAGGCCCAGTTGAAGAGGACATAGTAGATTCGGGCCCCGAGAATGCCGCAGACGTAGACCAGCGCCAGAAAGTTCCATCGCTCGTCATCGGACAGCGGAATCCCTTTGCGCCGCACCTCCTTGCCCAGCAGCCAGCCGCCCACGAAAAAGGCGAGCACATACATCAGGCCGTAATAGCGGATGGCGATCGGGCCGATTTGAATGGCGATGGGATCCATGGGGAGGCCGGGGATTGCAGCTACCATAGCAGATTCGTTCCCGCGGGGGCAATCAGTAGACAGGGGGCGGCCCAGCGTGTACAATTCCGAGCAAGATGAGCGAGCCGGCCAAGAAGAAACAGGGCGAGGCCCCCAAGGGCGACGCGGCAAAAAAGCCGAGCCGCATTGAGATTCCCCTGATCTCAACGCCGAATGACGATCAGGACATGGAAAAAGAAATGGAAGAACTGTTCAACGAAGAGAAAGTGAAGCACCGGCACGGGGGCACGGAGCCGGAGAGGGATTAGTAAAAGAGAGATTAGTGGAGACTGGGAGATTGGTGGAGATGATAGCGGCCGGTTCTAACCGGCCGTTGCTGTTTCTGGTGCCAGGATGCGCGTGAACGCTTCGCCCAGCACCGCCCAGCGCCACGTTGCCAGCCGCGCTGCGGCCTGTTCCACGGCCGGCTGGGGCATCCGGACCAATTCCTCCAGCACCGCGCCGCTGCATAAGATGCCCGGCTGCAGCTTCAGTTGATCGGCGATCCGCTGCCGGGCCTCTTTCAGCCGCTTCAGTTGCGCGTCCTGCGCTGGCTTCAGCGGCGTGTAGGGGAGCAACTGCCGCCGCGGCAATTGGCCGGGCTCGGCCGTCTGCCCGCGCCGGATCGCGTCAATCACCGACGCGCCCAGCCGTTCGACCACCTTCGGCGTCATCCCGATGATCGATGCGAGCTCGGCGAGCGTGGCCGGCTGGCGCACGGCCAGCGCCATGAGCGTTTCGTTGGAAATCACTTTAAACGGCGGCCGGTCGTTGGCCCGGGCGATCTCTTCCCGCATCTCCAGCAGCGCTTGCAGCACGGCCAGTTGGCGAGGCTCCAAGCGTCCGGCGCCTTTGATCGAAAAGCAGGAGGGCGGCTGGCGCGGCCCGGCCTTCTGCAGGACCAACCGCCCGCATTCTTCCCGGTGCCAGGCGCGCCGCCCGGCGCGCTCCAGCGCCTCATCGAGCTGGCCGCGCAGGGCGATCAGATGGCCGGTGTCGTCGGCGGCGTAGCGGAGCATCTCCGGCGGCAGCGGCCGGCGCGACCAGTCGGCCTTCTGGAACTTTTTGTCCAGCTCCACGCCGAAGTGGCCCTTCAGCAGCGCGGCTAAACCGATCGCCTCCTGCCCCAGCAACTGCGCCGCGATCATCGTGTCGAACAGATTCTCAAACTTCACGCCGTAGTCGCGCCCCAGCGTGCGGATGTCGTAGTCGGCGCCGTGCAGCACTTTTTCCACCGCGGGATCGGCGAAGACGGGCAGCAGCGGATCGAGCGACGCCAGCCGCAGCGGGTCGAGCACAAAGGTCCGCCCGGGGATCGAGAGCTGAATCAGGCAGACCTTTTCCTGGTAATGGTGAAAGCTGTCCGATTCCGAATCGACGGCGATGCGCGGCTGCCCGGCCAACTGGACGGCCAGCTCAGCCAAATCATCCTGTCGTTCGATTAATTGAACGGTGGGCGGGCTTGATACGTTTTCAGCCGATTGCAATCGGCGCGCCGGTTCCATGCAACGCGCCATTCTCTCAGAATCGCGCCGGGATGGCAAGCGGGATCTGTGCCAGTTGCCGTATGGACGACCCTATGGCACAATAGTCCGCACATGCCGGGTTCCTCCACAAAGAAGCGGCCTTTCCATCTTCCCTATCCCGCGTACCGGCGGTACATGGCCCGAGCGAACAAATCCGGCCGGGCTTGGCGGCGCCGGCAAGCCAGACTGCCGATTGAGCAGAAAATCGCCATTGTCGTCGAGCTGCAAACGTTGAATTATGAGATCGGGCGTGCCCAGGGGGAGTCTCGTCCCCTGCCGTGGGGCATGCATTCGTGATCGAATCGGCGCTTCAACGCATCGAAGAAGCGCGGCGCCGGGGCGTCATCGGCAACTATGCCATTGGCGGCGCGATCGGGGCCATGTTCTACATGGAACCGTTTGCCACCAAGGACCTTGATGTCTTCACTCTGCTACCGGTCACGGAAACGGGCATGGTCTCGCTCTCGGCCGTTTACGATCACTTCCAAGCTCTGGGATGCAAGCCGGAAGGGCAATTTTTAATGATCGAAGGCGTCCGCGTGGAGTTTCTTCCGCCGGCGACGCCCCTTGTGGCCGGAGCCATCGAGCGCGCAGTAGAGAAGAAGGTCGGGCAAGCGCAGACGAGGGTCTTTCGGGCAGAATACCTGGCGGCAATTATGCTGCAAACTGGCCGCCGGACCGATTTGGCCCGCCTCGAGCGATTTTTGGAGCAAGCCCCGGTCAACAGGCGGAGCCTGACAGTTCTGCTTCGGCGGCACGGCCTACTGCGGAAATGGCAATCGTTTCAGAAGCGAATGACGGAGTAGGGGCAACCCGCCGAATCGCCCGATCCTGCCCCGCCCGTGGGGAAACCCGCCGGTTCGCGTAGGGGCGATTCATGAATCGCCCGCTTTAGGGCAGCAATTCTGTATGGTGTCCCAGATTTCCCAACCCATATATTTTCCACCTTGCCTCGGTGTAGCTTATATGCTACAATTCGTCCGTGGAGGTCTTCCCCTACACCTTGCTCAGACATATTGGCACGATCATAAAAGGAGACGGGAGGATGGCTAAAAAGGTCACAACCTATCAGGAAGATCTTATTGAAGCCCTCAAGGATCCCCGGGAGGCGGCCGCGTATCTGACTGCCGCGATGGAAGAGGATGACCGCGCCGTTTTTTTGCTGGCCCTGCGGAACGTCGCGGAGGCGCACGGCGGCATGGCGTCGGTGGCGGGAAAGGCGAATCTGAATCGAGAGAATCTGTACCGCATGCTGTCCAAGCAGGGCAATCCGGAAATCAAAAGCGTGCTGCGTTTACTGCGCTCAATGGGCCTGAAATTATCCGTTGAGCCGAAAGCCAGAGGGAAAAAGGCCGCCTAGTCGATGGCGTAGGGGCGATTCATGAATCGCCCGCTTTAGATGTCGTTTTGCAAGACCTGACCCTCAAGATGAACGCCGTCACAGGGTTTTGTATTTGGCGTAAGTCACTGGAAATAAATCTGTCCCATGAACTTCATTCGAATTCACTCTCGGAAATTCCATATGTGCGCATATTACCACCAGTAATTTTGTACAACGTCATAGTGATAGTACTGTATCGTACCCCTTCTGGAATCTCGATTTCTTTGAGCTCAAAAGACTCTGATTTAGATAATCCTCCAGAATCGAGATCGCGATATCTAACATCGTAAGTTCCAGCTTTAACATCACGGACGGTGAATTGTTCATTCGCACGAATGAAAAAAACTCGTACGGGAACTGGAGGCACACTATCAAGCGAGAATAACTTCACAAACACATCTGAATCATTTCGTAAATTATCAATGGTTACCGTTGATAAGCCACCCATATTTCTCTTGGGGTATCCAGTAATGTAATCTGAAACCAAGGGCCATTGAGATCCATTATCCGCGATGGATGGACGAACATATGAAATATTAGAAGCTTGGCTAATCGATCTCTCCTGAAAAGATTGATTGGACGCAATGTCTGATGTCTCAAGAACTGATAAGCCCCAGATCGAAATGGTGGCAATGAGAGCAATGCCACTTTGAACATAGAAAGGGCGGCTAAAAAGCGACCATACGTTTTTAAGCCGTGAAATTGATACTCCGGTATCTAAAGAATCCAAAAATTTCTTTATCGTGGTTGCTAAATCTGATTCTTCACTGCCCAGTTTGATTTTATTTGCAAAGGTAAGAGCCTCTACAGCAATTGCACGCGAAAGCTCAATTTTCCCATGCATTGCGAAAACTGATGCCTGATATGCCAATAAGCGTGCATTTACATGAGGCGGTGTTGTGCCGCCGAATAGGTTATTAAATATTGCATGAATAGAATAAATAGGGCCCCAAGGTACTCCCCACCAGCCCAACAACCAAGTAATAATTGTCGATCGGAGTGCCTTCTTTTCGGCGCAGATGTGGCAGTAGATTCCTTGAATTGGATTGCGCGTTGTGACGAATATAAAACTTTTAACCTCATAAAAAATCACATATCGTGGTTGTGCGGTGACTTTTCCGCATGAAGAGCAAACGATTGGTTCTGAAGGCGATTCTTCTTTTGTTGATCGAGGCTCGTATTGAGGCGTCTCAACCCCTGAGGCGTCATACTGCGCACGGGCTTTTGGATCATTTAAAATATTGTAGGCTTCGTTAATCTCTTGGAATTCACGCGTTGCATGTGGTGATGAATTCCGATCCGGGTGGATTTCCTTCGCTCGCTGACGGAATGCAACTTTAATTCCAGCAGCGGACGCAGTAGGTGATACTCCCAGCCTGTGATAATACCCTTTTGGGTCTTTATCGTTCACGTTTTGCAGTGGTTTTCAAGGGTGGCGTGGCCATTAAAACTGTAGTTGTGGTTCAACAGTTTTTTCATCGATCTTGACCAGCAGATAAGCTCCCCAAAATCTGAGCCCGAGTGATAACACAAGGAGTAAGGCCAATTCGCCGACCCCCAGCCATATCCCCTTCAGAGCTATTGCCAACATCGCCATTGGCACGACTCCGATGCCGAATATAAACAGACCGATAAAGACGGCCCATCCACCCCACAGTAAATAAGTCAATAAGAGGCTCATGGTCCACAGCGTTGTGCCGAAAACATAGGAGGCAATAACCATACCGATGCCAGCTATCTTTGGTATCGGTGAAAAAATAGCATTCGGAATGAGGAAAAAAACTGTGATCGCCAGCGTTGTCCCGCTGATGCCGACAAGCCAAGGATAAAGCGTTGCGCTCAACCAAATTGCGCCTTTTAAGAACATAGCACCGAGCAAAATAAGACCGATGAAAAAAATAATAAAGAGTGCGGTGCTTCCGATTTCTTTGAGTGTGTTCATCTTGTTTTAATCTGGGTATTGGGAATTCTAGGGACACCATACTGAATTATTCGAAAGTTGAGTATGGCGTCCCCTGAATTCCACTGCTATCTCTATTACATCTGGCATCGTTGCCCTCTTTGTAAAGCTAATACCTTCATGGTGCGTGTTCCACTTTCAAGCCACAGC
>JBFMAJ010000109.1:0-6788 GCA_040755775.1 Nitrospirota bacterium | reverse complement strand
TCAGGACTTTGACGTCCCCTTCCCGCCGCGTCACGTTGATCGCGACGTCCTGCACGTGCCGTTGAATGAGCAGATCGACGCGCGCCTTGCCCACCCGGAGATTCTGAATCTGAACCCGCTGGAGAAATTCGGGCAGCGCCGGATAGGAAAAAGTGATCTCCCCGGTGACGCCGTTGATCGACAACCCCAGGGCGGCCTGGAGCAGCATGAAGACCGCGCCGGCCGCCCACGACTGGGGCGCGCAGGCCACCGGATAATGGGTCGGTCCCTCCCAGGGCCGGCGGGGAAAGCCGCAGAACAATTCGGGCATCCGGTGCAGGTCGAAAAAGAGGCTGGCGTCGAACAGGCCCGACACGATCCTCAGCGCAGCCTCCTTGAACCCGTACCGGGCCAGACCGAAGGCGATCATGGCGTTGTCGTGCGGCCAGACCGATCCGTTGTGGTAGGACATGGGATTGAACCGGGCCTCCGAGGCGGCCACGGTGCGCACGCCCCAGCCTGAAAACATATCGTGCGCCAGCAGCGATTGGCCGAGCAGCCGGGCGTGGTCTTCGTGCGCGATGCCGGCGAAGAGGCAATGGCCCGCGTTGGACGTGCGCGCCTGGCAGAGCCGTTTGTCGCCGTCCAAGGCGAGCGCGTAGGTGGAGCGCTCTTCGATCCAAAAGGTTCGCTCGAACCGCTCCTGAAGCTGCCAGGCCTGCTGCGACAGAGCCGCCGCCAGTTCCCGCCGGCCGAGGATGGCGGCCAACTCCGCCGCGCCCCGCTTGGCCGCATAGACATAGGCCTGGACTTCGCACAGCGCGATGGGGCCGTCGGCGAGGGCGCCGTCCGCGTGAAAAACCGCGTCGTGCGAGTCCTTCCATCCCTGGTGGATCAGCCCCTTCTTGCCCGACCGCCGCTTGTATTCGACAAAGCCGTCCCCGTCCAGATCGCCGCAGGCGTCCAGCCAGGCCAGCGCCCGTTCGATCGCGCCCCAGAGCTCTTCGAGAAACGGCCGGTCCCCCGTGCGCCGGTAATAGTCGGCGGCCAGCATAATGAAGAGCGGCGTGGCGTCGATGCTGCCGTAATATCGGCCGAACGGCACTTCGCCAAGATCGGCCATTTCGCCCTGCCGCGTTTCATGGAGAATTTTCCCCGGCTCGGCGTCGCGCTCCGGCGCGCTGTCGCGGGCCTGCATTGCGGCCAGGTAGGCCAGCACGCCCCGGGCCAGCTCGGGATTCACCCAGAGCAGCTCCATCGCCGTGATGATTCCGTCGCGCCCGAAGGCCGTGTTGAACCACGGCACGCCGGCGTACGGATAGGGGCCGTTCGGCGTGTCCGTGACCATCATGTGCAAATCGGCCAGCGAGCGGTTCAGCCAGTCGTTGAACTGCTCGTTGGACGTATAGACGTGGCAATTCTTCTCGACGGCGTCCTTGAGGGTCGTGGTCGCCTCTTCGAACGCCCGGTCGTAGGACACGCGGCGCGCCGGCTCGGCGTCGATCGGGCACGACATGGTGAGGTAGAGGACCGCCTCGTCCTGCGGCTCCAGCCGCAGCATGAAGCGCGCCATCGACGCGGTCAGCTCGGCGGGCGCCGGCTCGAAGACAAGGCGGGTCTGGCGCACCACGTCGTCGAGCCCGCGGTAGGCCATGACGACGGCGCCCGGCTCCAGGCGGCTCTGGAGGCGCCGCCCCCGGCGCTCCCGCGCCATGCCCCGCACCTCGAAGATGTCCGCGAAGTCGGCCGAGAATTGAAACGCCAGCGACGTCTCGACGGGCGCCAGGCCGTAGTTGCGGATTCTCACCCGCTCATAGACGCAGCCGCTCCACATGAAGATGGCGCGGAACAGGTGCAGGGTGCCGCGGGGAATGATCAGCTCCCGGTTCACATAGATGTCCGGATTGGTCAGATCGACGGCCAGCAGCGTGTTGTCTTCCCGCACGGTGGAGCTGAGCAGCAGGGGCCGGTCGTTGCCCAGGCTCAACCGGAGGGAGGAGAGCATGCGGGTGCCCCCGACGTAGACGCCGTGCGTGCCCTGGGCGAAGGCCTGCATGTCGCCGTGGCGATCGAACACGGCGAAGCTGTCGCCGTGCTTGAGCACGCGGGTGCGCTCGCCGCTGAGCACGGAGGCCGTCGAAATGTAGAAACGGTCCTTGATCCGCAGGATCTCCGTCATGACTCAGGCCGCCCGCTTATCGCGCATCCGCATCAGGCGCTGGTACATGGCCAGATAATCTCCCGCCATGCGGCCGACCGTGAACCGCTCTTCGAATACCCGCCGGCACCGCTTGCGGCTCAGCGATTGCACGCGTCCCACCGCGCGAACCGCCTCGTCCAGATCCTTGACGATAAATCCGGTGACGCCCGGCTCAAGCACTTCGGGGACGGATCCCCTGGGATAGGCGATCGTGGGCGTGCCGCACGCCAGCGCTTCGATCATGACGATGCCGAACGGCTCCGGCCAGTCGATGGGAAAGAGCAGGGCGAAGGCGTTGCCTAAAAACTCCTGCTTCTCCCCCTCCCCGATCTCGCCGACGTACTCCACCAGCGAGTCGGCCAGCAACGGCTTGATGACGGTATCGAAATAGTCCTGATCAACGGCGTCCACTTTCGCCGCGATTTTCAGCTCCATGCCGATCTGCGTGGCGATGTCGATCGCCCGGTCCACGCGCTTTTCGGGTGAAATGCGGCCCAGGAACGCCAGATATTTGCCCGGAAACTCCTGAAACGCATAGAGCTGCTCGGGCAGGCCGTGATAGACCGTGGCGATCCAGTTGAGCCAGGGCAGCGGCTCCCGTTGCGCATTGGAAATAGAAATGACGGGCATCTCCCGGTATTCCCGATAGAGCGGCACAAGGTCGGGAATGTCGAGACGGCCGTGGAGCGTGGTCACATGGGGATAGCCGTCCCGCCGGGAAATGGGAAAATGCAGATAATCGGTATGGAAGTGGACGATATCGAATCCGTCAATCTGCTTGGCGACGCGTTCGAGCATCAGCACATGGTGGGCCAATTGATCAATGCAATGCCGGTCCAGCCGGAGCGACCGGCGGCAGCCCGCCACCAACCGGGCCTTGGTGATCGAATCGCCGCTGGCGAAGAGCGTGACCTCATGGCCCAACCGGACCAATTCCTCGGTCAGATAGGACACCACGCGCTCCGTGCCGCCGTAATACTTCGGGGGGACGCTTTCAAACAGTGGGGCCACTTGCGCGATCTTCATGGACGGAGTCCTCAAGAACGGACGGTCGTGCGGAAACGCCGACCGGGATAATCACTAGATTACCGAAGATGCCCGGTTAAAAACCATCCCCCCGCGCAGGCGGACGGTCCAATCCATCCGCGCCGCCGTCCGTCAGACCCCGGCGGAGGCGCGCATAACCTTCTTGCCGGATTTCCTCCTGTATGCGCTGGATGTCACCGGGCGGCACCCCATATTCCCGCAACGCCAGCTCGAACATCTCGAGCGAGGTTTCAAATTCTTCCGGCACCACCTCATTCGCGCCCAAGCGCAGCAGCTCGTCCACTTCGCGCACGTAGCGCGTCCGGGCCACGATGTGAATCTTCGAGTTGGCCTGCCGGGCCACCTGCACGGCGCGCCGGGTGGCAAACGGATCGGAGATGGCCAGGACCACCATGCGCGCGGCCGCAATCCCCATCCGTTGCAGCACCTCGCGCTGCGTGACGTCGCCGTAGTAGATCGGTTCGCCGGCGGCTCGCCCCTGCCGGATCGCCTCCGCGTGCAGATCGATGACCAGGTAGGGAATGGCGGCGTCCCGCAGCACGCGCGCTAGGTTCCGGCCGTTCAGGCCGTAGCCGGCGATCATGACGTGATCGCGATGGGGCTCTTCCTCCGCCGGCGGCGGCGCGATGGACCGCGCGCCCAGGCCGGCCGATTCCGCGCCCATCAGCAGATGGGGCGCCGCCTGGATGAGAAAGGGCGTCGCCAGCATCGTCAGCGTCGAGATGATTAAAAATAGTTGATACGCTCCGGGCGAGAGCAGCCCGTAGCCCTGGCCCGCCTCCGCCAGCACGAAGGAAAACTCCCCCACCTGCGGCAGCATCAGGCCGACCAGCGCGGCCACCCGCCACGGGTAGCCCAACACCAGCGTGACGCCGCCCCCGACGATCGCTTTCAGCAGCAAGACCCCGACCGTCACCGCCGCCGCCACCGGCAGCATCTCGACGGCGGCGCGCAGATCCAGCAGCATGCCGACGGAGACAAAAAAGAGGCTGATGAAGCTGTCGCGGAAGGGCATGACGTCGGCCAGCGCCTGGTGGCCGTATTCCGATTCGGAAATCACCAATCCGGCGATAAAGGCGCCCAGCGCCAGCGAGAGTCCCTGCATCTCGGCCAGCCAGGCGGTGCCCGCGCAGATCAGCAGCACGGTGATGACGAACAATTCGCGGCTTCGCGTCCGGACCACGACGGCCAGCGCCTTGGGCAGCAGCCACCGCGCTGCGACGAGGATCGCCGCCACCAACAGCAGTGATTTCACCAATGTGGCGATCATCCGGACCGGCCCATCGCCGGCGGAGCCCGACAAAAACGGCAGGCCGATCATCATGGGCACGACGATCAGATCCTGAAAGATCAAGATGCCCAGCGTCAGCCGTCCGTGCGGCGCGTCCAGCTCTCCCCGCTCCAGCAGCAGCTTCAGCACGATCGCCGTGCTGCTCAGCGCAATGAGGAAACCCCAGAAAACCGACTGCTGGGGCGTCAGGCCGAAGAGCGCCAGCGCGACGAGCGCCGTGACCGCAATCGTGAGCCCCACCTGCAGGGTGCCGCCGCTGAGGGCGAACTTCCGGATGCGGGAGAGACGGGCCAGGGAAAACTCCAGGCCGATCGTAAAGAGCAGCAGCACCACGCCCACCTCGGCCAGCAGCTCGACCCGCTCCAGATCGTCGATCAGATTCAATCCGTAGGGGCCGATGACGGCGCCGGCGATCAGGAAGCCGGCGATGGAGGGCATGCGCAGCCGGTGAAACAGCAGCACGATCGCCAGCGAGACGCCGAAGATGACGACGAGGTCGCGGATGAATTCAGCCTGCGCCATGGCCGCCATCGTAGCAGGTTGCGGGCCGTTTGAGAAGCTCGCCGAGAAATGTTCGTGACAATTCCCCGGTCCTCTGCTATGTTGGACGGCAGATTACTGGCGACTGGCTCAGGGCCAGCATTGCACCAACGAAGGGAGGCAGTCCATGGGTCATGCAGGGCCGCAGTGGACAGGCTTACGCGGGGTGATGGTGTTGTTGCTCAGTCTCGCCGCATTGACGCTCGCCGGTTCCGGCCTCGGCCGGGCCGAAGAGCCGCTGGAAAGTCCGAACATCACCATCGGCGGGTTCATCGCCTACAGTTACACCTTTAATGATGATCTCGCGGATTCACCTTTCTTTTTCTCGCCGGACAACCCCAATGAGCGAAACTTCGATCTGAAGAGCGAGATCGACATCGGCGTGCGGTGGGATTGGGCGAGCGCCCGCTTCGACCTCAATATCCCGGCCGACTTCAATGAAGACACAGGGATTCTTAACGAATCCGATGAAATCGGAATCGAGCAGGCGCGATTCGATCTGATGCCGCCATTCGGCAAGGGAATAAACCTCACGCTCACCGGCGGCGTCTTCAATGCCCCGATCGGCCTTCAACACCAGGATCCCGATCAGCGGGATTCGATCACCGACGGGCTGCAGTTCGGCATGGTGCCGTCCAATCTGTTTGGCCTCGATATCGCCGGCGGCAACGAGATCATCTGGTTCGGCGCCATCATCGCCAATGAATGGCGGACCGATGCGGACGAGCAGTTGACGTTTGGGGCCCACATCAAGTGGACACTGACGGATAAATTCAACCTTTCCGCGGCCGGCCTCTGGTCATCGGAAGCAATCGGGGACAATTACGTCATTAACAGCGTGGCGTCCACCGCGGTGATTCCCTGGATCAATCTCGACATTGAGGGAACGGTGAACGACAAAAATTATGCCGCCGGAACGGCGATCCGCATCGCCCGGCCGGAACATCCCCAGTGCGGTGCCGCATTGCGTTACGAAAAAGTCTGGGCCAGCGCCGGATCAGATTTCACTGACCGGTTCTATTTTTCACACTTGGCCCTCTTTGACCTTGCTGGAACTTTTTTCACTGTTCCAGATGAAGATCACGATTTTGATCTGCTATCCCTCACGCTCTATACCGAACCGCTGCGCAATCTCAAACTGCAGACTGAGGGGCGCGCCACCCGCGCAGAGATCGATGGGCCTGGAGGAGATGAGAAAAACTATTACAGTCTGGTCGCCCGGGCAACCTACAGCTTCTAACTGAATTTCAGAGTATCGTCTTGTACAGGCCGGCCTCCCTTTCGGAGGCCGGCCCGCTATTGCACGATGAAACTCCGGTATGATAGGGAACACCGAGACCGATGGCCATTGAGATCAAGGAAGGCGCGCCCATTGATCCCGCCGCGCTGCAGGCGCTTTATGAGCACGCGCCCTGGGCCAAAGGCCGCTCGATCGACGGTATCCGGAAAATGCTGGCCAAGACCGATTATCACTTCTCCGCCTGGGACGGGCCGCGCCTGGTCGGCTTCGCCCGGGTGTTGACCGACGGCGTCTACCGGGCCACGCTCTGGGACGTCATCGTCCACCCCGGCTACCAGGGCCGGGGCGTTGGCGAAGAGCTGATGAACCGCATCCTGACCCACCCCGTGCTGTCGAAGGTGGAGAAGTTTTGGCTCAACACCAGGGATAAATTTAGTTTTTATGAAAAATTTGGCTTCATTCGCTCAGATCAAGGTATGGTGAGAGAGCAG
>JBFMAJ010000108.1:0-6804 GCA_040755775.1 Nitrospirota bacterium | reverse complement strand
CCCGGCATGTCGATCCGTCGAATATTCGCAGCGTTGCGGAAATCGGCGCCGGCTACGGGCGGCTGGCGCACATGGCCGTGTCGAGGTTTCCGCACTGGCGGTATTGCATCTTCGACATTCCGCCCGCCGTCGTGATCTCCCAGCATTATCTCGCCGCGCTGCTCGGCGAGCCGGCGGTCCGGCCGGTCCCGGCGGGCGAGGAGGCCGGCGCGGACGGCGATGACGCGCCGCGGGTGCGGGTCTTCCTGCCGCATCAGCTTGAGCAGTTTCCGGACGGTTATTTTGACCTTGTGATCAACATCAGTTCGTTCGATGAAATGAGCCGCGAGCAGGTGGAGAATTATTTTTCACTCATCGATCGGAAATGTAGCGGCTGGTTCTACATCAAAGGACATGATGTCGCGCCGCCATGGTGCCAGACCTCCGCCGGAGGTCTGACCGAATTGCCCTATAAGGCGTCGTGGACGTTGGTTCATCAGCGCAAAGATCCGTTTTCTCCTTCTTTTATTGAGCGGATTTATCGTACTCCGGGAGGGCGCGCGGGATGAGCGGCGGCGCGCCGATGTTTTCTATCGGTATCACGACGTACGATCGGCGGGAGCTGCTGAAAGCGACGCTTCGCTCCGTCCTGAGTCAGACCTATGGCGACTTTGAAGTGATCGTGGGCAACGACTATCTTGATGAAACCCTATCTGCGGAGCGGCTCGGCATCAACGATTCCAGGATTCGGTTTATCAACCATCCCCGAAACTTGGGTGAGCTGGCGAACATGAACGCACTGCTCGGCCTGAGTCGCGGGAGATACTTTACCTGGCAGTTCGATGACGATCTCTATGCACCGAATTTCCTTGAGGCGATCGACGCGGCGCTGCACGCATTTCGTTTTCCGGCATGCGTATTCACCTCGTACGACATCGTTCGGGAGAACCCGATCGCCCGCCCTGTCGCATATGCCGGCCGGGAGATGCTCTACACCGGGCGGCGGTTCCTCAGCCTCTACCTGTCGGGCCGGCTCAAGGCCATGGGTTGCACGGGTGTCTACGAGTCAGCGTATCTCAAGCGGGTCGGAGGCGTTGAGCGATTGAGCGACGGGCCGTTTGCCCTTCATTCCGAATACCTGCTGCTGATCCGGGCCGGGCTGCTGGAACAGATCGGCTATATCGATGCGCCATTGGTGATCTTTCACCGGCATGAAGAGTCCTGGGGGCACGCGAACCGGGACGCCGGGCTCTACAAGCAGGCGGGTCGCAATCTGGTTCGCGAAAGCGTGAAGCTGTTTGCCCGGCCGCCGTTGCGTGACGATTTTCACCGGAATCTCCCGCCGATGTTGGAGCTGTCGTTGAGTGCGCTGATCGGCAAGCTTGCTGCCAGGGACGGGCGGCTGAGCGGTCGCGAAGCGATGGCCTATGTCTTCTCCTTGAAGGAGGGGTTCGATTCGCTGAAAGGCTCCCCGCTCTATTGGATTGCGCGCCTCAGGCTGGGCCAGGCGGCGGCGTGGCTGGCATGGTCTGTCGTAAAGGTGAAATTCAGGTTCGGTGCGCCGGCCGGCCTTGTGAAGATGGCGCGCGCCATTCGCGCCCGGTTTGTCCGTCATGAACGGCGGCCGTTCTGGAGCTGAGCGAAATCACTGGTACCCATGGGAATCAGACGATTGATTCGACGATCACTGCGGCGCGCCGGGTTCGACCTGGTCAAATACGATCACGCCTCCCACCCGCTGGCGCGGCGGGCTCGGCTGCTGACGGCTTACAACATCGACCTGGTGCTCGACGTCGGGGCCAACACCGGCCAGTACGGCCGGGAGCTCAGAGCGATCGGCTACCGGGGACGCATCGTCTCGTTCGAGCCGCTCCGGGCCGCTTATGACGAGCTGGCCCGGGCCGCGAAGGCGGACGGCGCCTGGACGGCGGTCCATGCCGCGGTCGGCGACAGGGACGGCACCGCGGAGCTCAACATTGCCGGCAATTCGCAGAGCAGCTCGCTCCTGGAGATGCTGCCGCTGCATCTGCGGTCGGCGCCCGAGTCGCGCTACTGCGGAACGGAATCGGTCCCGATCGTGCGGCTGGATACGGTCTTTCGCGACTATTGGACGGGCGGGCCGGTCTGCCTGAAGATCGACACGCAGGGATTCGAGCGGCGCGTGATCGAGGGGGCGG
This sequence comes from Nitrospirota bacterium, assembly GCA_040755775.1. GTDB lineage: Bacteria > Nitrospirota > Nitrospiria > JACQCE01 > JACQCE01 > JBFMAJ01. Next base: position 4,648 of record JBFMAJ010000108.1, on the reverse strand, counting down.
AACGATCCCTGGCCGCGATCGATACCCTCCAGCTTGAACTGTCGCTGGCGCCGCTCTACAAGGATGAAACGCTGTTTTCCGACATGTCGGTGCTGCTGGCCCGGCGGGGCTATGCGTTGGTTTCGCTCGAGCAGGGCTTCAGCGACCCGACGGACGGACGGCTGCTCCAGGTTGACGGCATCTTCCATCGGTTAGGAGCGGCCGGGGGGGGTGGCTGATGGCGCGGCGGTGGCTGGGAAGCCTCAGCCCGGTGCTCGATGTTGCGGTCGCACCGTTGCTGGTCCCGTGCGCGCTGGCCATGAAGTTCGTGCGCCGTCACGGTGTGTACCGGTTGCCGCTTTGCAAGCGGTTGCTGGAGTCGGTCGGCGTGTTTCCGATTCTTGATCACTATCATGAGCCGCTCTGGAACGGTTCGCGGCTGCGCCGGTCGCTCCGTGAGGACCGGCCGTTGCCGGGCGTCGATCTGAATGTTGACGGGCAACTGGCGCGGCTCCGGCAGTTTCAGTATGCGGATGAGCTGCGGCGGCTGCCGCTGGAGCGGCCGGCGGGACCGGCGCCGTCGTTTTACTATCACAACGGCGCGTTTGAGTCGGGCGACGCGGAATATTTCTACAGCATGATCCGGTTGCACAAGCCGTCGACGATCATCGAGGTCGGCGCGGGCCATTCGACGCTGCTGGCCCGGGCGGCGATCGGCGGCAACGAGGCGGAGGAGCGGGGCTACCGCTGCGCGCACATCTGCATCGAGCCGTACGAAAACCCTTGGCTGGAGCAGTGCGGCGTTGACGTCATCCGCGAGCCGCTCGAACGGGTCGACTGGCGCCTCTTCTCCCGCCTGTCGCGCAATGATATGCTTTTTATCGACTCCTCCCATGTCGTCGCGCCGCAGGGCGACGTGGTCTCGGCCTTCCTTGAGATTCTACCGACGCTGGCTTCCGGCGTGCTGGTGCATCTGCATGATATCTTCACGCCCAAGGACTATCCCGACGAATGGGTGCGGACCGACGCAAAACTCTGGACCGAGCAGTATCTGCTGGAGGCGTTTCTGACGCACAACAACGCCTTCGCGGTGATCGGCGCGCTCAATTATCTGGCGCATCATCATTCCCGGCTGCTGGGCGAGAAGTGCCCGGTCTTCCAGTCTGAATCGGCCGTACGTGAGCCGGGCTCATTCTGGATCATGAAACGATGAGCGGCCAGCCCATCATCTCCGTCATCACCTGCACGCATAACAGCGCGCGCTATCTCGAACAGGCGCTGCAGAGCGTGCTGGAACAGGGCTACCCCCGGCTGGACTATTGGGTGGTCGACGGCGGGTCGACGGACGGGACGCTCGACATCCTTCACCGCTATGCGGGACGGCTGCGTTGGATCTCGGAACCGGATCGCGGGATCGCCGATGCCATGAACAAGGGGATCCGCCTTTCCGCCGGCGAGATCGTGGCGCACCTGCACTCTGATGATCTGCTCTGCGCAGGCGCACTGGAGCGGGTGGGCCGGCTCTTTCAGGCGCATCACGAGGCGGGGTGGCTGATCGGCAATTATTCGGAGATCGATCGGCACGGGCGGCTGATCAAGGTCCTCGAGCTCCCGCCATACGACTACGGTCTGCTCCGGCGATGGAACTTTATCGGCCATCAGGCGACGTTCGTGCGGCGGCGGCTGCTGGAGGCCGCCGGGCTGTTCGACGTGACACTCCGCTTCGCCATGGATTACGATTTGTGGCTGCGGCTGGGACGGCTGGGGCCGCCGCTCCAGGTTCCGGAGGTCCTGGCGTCGATGCGGTTCCATCCCGGAGGGCTGACGGCCGCCCGCATCTTCGACTCGCTGGCCGATGAGTACGCCGTGCGGCGGCGCCTGGACGACCGGGCGGCCGCAGACCGGGTGATCGATTTTCTCGACTATCAATGGCGGCGGCTCCGCTACTGCTGGCGCTACCTTCGCTATCTGAGATGGATGCGCGCGGCATGAAGATTCTCTGCGCGACGCATAATTTGAATTATGAAGGCGCCCCGCTGTTCCTGCTGCGCTTGACCGCCGGGCTGAAGGCCAGGGGCCACGCGCCCGTCGTCTTCTCCGCCGTCGACGGGCCATTGTGGCGCGAGTTTGAATTGGCCGGCGTCCGGGTGGTCGTCAGTCCATTGACGCACGCCGGGATCGACCGGCCGGCGTTCGACCGCGAGGTGGCAAGCGCGGCGGGACGGCTCGGGGAACTCGACGCGGACGTGGTCCTGTGCAACACGCTCAACACGTATTACGCCCTCTATCTGGCCCGCGCGCTTGGCAAGCCCGCGCTCTGGTGCATCCACGAGTGCGCTCCTCCCTACGATCATTTCAGAAGCCTCTGCGGTACCCGCGAGCTGACGCGCGCGGCGCTCGACGCCTTTGCCATTCCCGCCCGGCTGACCTGCGTGTCGCAGAGGGCCGCCCGGATGTACGGCGGCCCCGGAACGGAGTCCTTCATGACGGTCATTCGCCATGGGATCGATCTCGACGCCGTGACGCGATACATGCAGAGCCATGACCGGGAGGAATTGAGACGGGCGCGGGGCCTCGATTCCGGAACCCGCGTGGTCACGATCGTTGGCACCGTCTGCGACCGCAAGGGGCAGCTGGTGTTCGTGCGGGCCGCGGAGCGGTTATTGAACAAGCACCGGCGCCTCCGGTTTTTCATCGTTGGGGCGCGGGACGGGGCGTACCGTGATCTGATGGAACGGACTGTGGCCGAGCGGGGCCTGGCCGGAGCGGTGACGATCGTTCCGGAGACGCGGGATGTCTATGCATTTTACCGGATGTCTGATATAGTGGTCAGCGCGTCCTACGAGGAACCCTTCGGCCTCGCCGTGGTGGAGGCGATGGCGTTCGGCCTGCCCGTGGTCGCCACCGATGTGCTTGGGGCGGCGGAGCAGTTCGAGAACGGACGCGAGTTGCTGCTGGTGCCCCCGGGCGACGATGCCGCCATGGCCGAGCGGATCGCCGCGTTGTGCGACGATGCCCAGCTGGCGGCAGCCGTGGCCGGCGCGGCCGCGAGGCGGGTGCATGAAGGCTTTTCCGTCGGCGCGATGGTCGACGCTTACGATCGGGTGATTCGAAAGTGCGTCTCATCGCCGCCGTGCGACTATCGTCTTCCCGCCTGGTGTGACCGGCGTTTGACCATCATCGATGATCTCAGGTTCTACGTGCGGATATTTGCGACCTATGCGAAGAGGAACGGCGTCAGGGCGGCCGCCCGCAGAGCCGCCGGCGCGGTGATGCGCCGCGCCGACGCTAAACGGGAACAGGCGTCCGGAGGAACGGCATGAAAGCATTGATCACCGGCATCACGGGGCAGGACGGCTCGTACCTGGCCGAATTTTTGCTCGGCAAGGGGTATGAGGTCTACGGGGTGATCCGGCGCTCCAGCTCGTTCAATACCGACCGGATCGATCATATCTATCAAGATCCTCATCGGCCGGGCGCGAAACTCCGGCTGCTCTACGGCGATCTGACCGACGGCAGCTCGCTGAACCGCATTCTGCGAACGGTCCAGCCGGACGAGATCTACAATCTCGGCGCCCAAAGCCACGTGCGGGTCAGCTTCGACGTGCCCGAATATACCGGGGACGTCGACGCGCTGGGCGCGACCCGGCTGCTCGAAGCGATCCGCGAGACCGGCATTTCGCCGAAGTTCTATCAGGCTTCCTCCAGCGAGATTTACGGCAACCCGGAGGAGACGCCCCAGCGGGAGACGACGCGGTTCCGGCCGAGAAGCCCCTACGCGGCGGCAAAGCTCTACGCCTATTGGATGACCGCCAACTACCGCGACGCCTATGGGCTGTTCGCCTGCAACGGCATCCTGTTCAACCATGAGTCGCCCCGCCGCGGTGAAACGTTCGTGTCGCGGAAGGTGTCGCAGGCCGTGGCCAGGATTTCGCTGGGACTGCAGGACAAACTGTATCTTGGCAATTTGGATGCCAAACGCGACTGGGGCTACGCCGGTGAATATGTCGAGATGATGTGGCGGATGCTCCAGGGGTCCGAGCCGCAGGATTACGTCATCGGCACCGGCGCGACGCACTCCGTCCGGGAGCTGCTGGAGGAGGCCTTCGGCCTGGTCGGGCTCGACTATCGCAAATATGTCGAGTACGACCCCCGCTACGTGCGGCCGACAGAAGTGGATCTGCTGCTCAGCGATCCGTCGAAGGCCGCCCGGCAATTGGGCTGGCGCGCCCGGGTCGATTTCAAGATGCTGGTCCGGATGATGGTGGAGGCCGACATCGAGCGCGAAAAGACGATTCTGGCCGGCAAAAAGCCGCGGATCGTGCCGCTGGCGGAAGAGCGGGCCAAATGGATAAACACGTAAACTGGAAAGAAAAGACCATCGCCGTCACCGGCGGGAGCGGCTTTCTGGGCTCGGCGCTCGTCGAGCGGTTGGAATCGGCCGGCTACCGCCATCTTGTCGCTCCACGACAGGCCGACTACGATTTGACGCGCGGAGAGCGGGTGGTTCGTTTCTATCGAGACGCCGAACCCGAGGCGGTCATTCATCTGGCGGCGCTCGCCGGCGGCATCGGCGCCAACATGCGCCGCCCCGGCGATTTCTTCTACAAGAACGCAATCATGGGGCTGCAGATGATCGAACAGGCGCGACTGGCCCGGGTCAAGAAGC
>JBFMAJ010000107.1:0-6839 GCA_040755775.1 Nitrospirota bacterium | reverse complement strand
TCCCGCTCTGGACGGCCGGTCGGGCGGCTTCCGGATCAGGCGATTTATCGAGAAACCGCCGCTTCCGGCGGCGCGCCGGTTTGTGCGGCACGGGGGCTATTACTGGAACAGCGGGCTCTTTTTGTGGCGGGCGTCGGCGATTCTTGACGAATTGCGCCGCCATGCGCCGGCCTTCGTCAAGCCGCTGACGGCCATCGAGCGGGCCTTGGGCTCGGCCGATGAAGCCTCGGTGGTGGCGAAGCAGTTCGGCCGCTTGCCGTCGGTGTCGATCGACTATGCCGTGATGGAGCGGACCGACCGGGCCGTGATCGTGCCCGCGCCGTTCGGCTGGTCCGATCTCGGTTCGCTGACGGCCCTGGCGGAATTGGCGCCGTCCAATCGCGACGGCAACGTGCTGGTGGGCGACGTGGTGGCGCTGGATACCGAGCAGTCGATCCTCTACGGCGGCCGCCGGCTGCTGGCGGCGATCGGCCTGCGCGACATGGTGATCGTCGACACGCCCGATGCGCTGCTGGTCTGCCCGAAGGCCAGGGCCCAGCAGGTCAAGGAGCTGGTGGGCGAGCTGAAACGGCGCAATTCCCGCCACTACCATCTGCCCCACGTCGAGGTGCGGCCGTGGGGGTCGTTCGCCGTCCTGGAGGAGGGGCCGCACTTCAAGGTCAAGCGGCTGGTGGTGAATCCCCGGTCGCGGTTGAGCCTGCAGATGCACCGCCGGCGGAGCGAGCACTGGGTGGTGGTCTCCGGCCGGGCGCGCGTGACGCGCGGACACCGGTCGTTCGATTTGCGGGAAAATGAGAGCGCCTACATTCCCCGGCTGACCAGGCATCGGATTGAAAATCGAGCCGCCCGGCCGTTGGAGATCATCGAGGTGCAGAGCGGTCCCTATCTGGGCGAGGACGACATCGTCAGATTTTCGGATGATTACCGAAGGGTGCCATGACAATCTTTCGCATGTATGACATTCGAGGGCGGGTTGACGATGAATTGACGCCCGAGATGGCCGAGCGGATTGGGCGAGCCTTTGCCCGGATGGCTTGGGAGCGGGTTGTTTCGGGAGCGCGCCCGCCGTGCGTTGCAGTCGGACGGGACGTGCGGCCCAGCTCCCCGAAACTGGCGGCGGCGCTGATGGCCGGCATGACCCGGTTCGGCGTCGATGTGCTCGATATCGGTCTCTGCACGACCCCGCTGCTCTACTATACGCTGCACCGGCCGCCGGATGGTCCTGTGGCCGGCGGGATCATGATTACGGGGAGTCATAATCCTCCCGCTTATAACGGCATGAAGCTCTGCCTCGGCACCGATACGCTGTACGGCGAAGCATTGCAGCGGATCGGGCAACTGGTCCATCAGCGGAGGCAACCGACCGCTTCGGAGGAGGGAACGGTCCGGACGGCGGAAATCATCCCCGAATATTTGGCTTATGTGGCCGCCAGCATCGCGGCCGAACAAGGCGCCAGCCGCCTCAAGATCGTGGTTGACGCGGGCAACGGCACGGCCGGCCTGGCGGCGCCCGCGCTCCTGCGGCGCTTGGGGTGCGACGTAATCGAGCTCTTTTGCGAGCCGGACGGCCGCTTTCCGAACCATCATCCCGATCCGACGATTCCGGCCAATCTGGCCGAGCTGATCCGAACCGTCCGGGCCGAGCGGGCCGATTTCGGCGTCGCGTATGACGGCGACGCCGACCGGATCGGCGTGGTGGACGACCGGGGGGCGATCCTCTGGGGCGACCGGCTGTTGACGCTCTTTGCCCGGGCGGTCCTGGCGCAGCGGCCCGGCTCGACGGTGATCGCCGATGTGAAAAGCTCGTTGATCGTGCCGCAGGCCGTGGCCGCGGCCGGAGGCCGGTTCGTATTGTGGAAAACGGGCCATTCGCTGATCAAGGCGAAAATGCGGGAATGCGGAGCGCTGCTGGCCGGCGAAATGAGCGGCCACATTTTTTTTGCGGACCGCTATTTCGGGTTTGATGACGCCGTCTACGCGACGGCCAGGCTGACCGAGCTCGTGCGCCGGGCCCGTTCCGGGGGCCGGCGGCTCAGCGATCTGGCGAACGAGCTGCCGGCGACGCACGCCACGCCGGAAATTCGCCTGGACTGCCCCGATGCGGACAAGTTCGCCGTGGTGGCCCGGCTCGGGGACGAGGTGAAGCGGTTGCAGCCGTCGTGGCCCTTGGCGGTGAAGGCGGTCAATTCGATCGACGGCGCCCGGATCGAATTTGACGGCGGCTGGGGGTTGGTGCGCGCCTCCAACACCCAGCCGGTCATCGTCGTGCGCTGCGAGGCGGAGACGGCCGAGCGGCTTCACGCGATTCAGGCGGCGATCGGCGAATTGATCCGCGCGGCGGCCGGCGCCTGCGGTCTTTACATCGAGCCGCAGTGGGACGCATGATGAAGGTTCTCCTCCTGGGCGCGCGGGGACAATTGGCCACCGCGTTGCGGCCGCCGCTGGAGGCGGCCGGCCACATCGTGTCCGGCCTGACGCACGAGGAGTGCGACATCACCGACGGCCGCCAAACGGCGCGACACTTGGAGGCGCACCGCCCGGATGTCGTGATCAACACGACGGCCTATCACCAGGTGGACCAGTGCGAGACCGAAATTGAGCGCGCGTTTCTCGTCAACGGCTACGGGCCGCGCGACCTGGCCGGGCAGTGCGAGTCGCGGCGCATCCGGCTGGTGCACGTGAGCACCAATTATGTCTTCGACGGCCGCCAGCGGACGCCCTACGATGAGGAGGCGGCGCCCAATCCCTTGAGCGTCTACGCGCTGTCCAAATTGGCGGGCGAGCTCTTCGTGCGGGGGGCGGGGCCTCGCCATCTGGTGGTGCGCACGGCCGGCGTCTATGGCCGGCACGGCGGGCGGCGGGCGGGGGACAATTTCGTGGAGCGGATGATCGCGGCGGCGTCGGGAGGCCGGCCGTTGCGCGTGGTGAACGATCAGGTGATGACGCCGACCTATGCCGGCCATCTGGCGGCCGGGCTGGTGAAACTGCTCGATGCCGAGGGGGGCGGTCTCTATCATCTCACCAACAGGGGAAGCTGCTCGTGGTGGGAATTCGCCCGGGCTGTGATCGCGCGGGCCGGGTTGGGGGCCGAGATTGAGCCGGTCTCGACGAACGCCTACGGCGCCGCGGCGCCGCGGCCGGCCTACTCGGTGTTGAGCAGCCGCCGGTTGAATCAAGCCGGCCTCTCGCCCATGCCCCCGTGGGAAGAGGGGTTGGAGGTTTATTTCCGCGATCGGCTGCGGGGACTGAAGGCCGGGACGGACGCTTGACCGATTCAGGACAACCCCGCATTTCCGCGGCGATCGTCAATTGGAACAGCGGCCAGTACCTTCGCGATTGCCTGGCATCGATCCTCGACCAGAAGCTTCCGCCCTGCGAGCTGGTGGTGGTCGATAACGCCTCGACCGATGATTCGGTGGCGTGCGGCCGTGCCGCGCTCGATGAGCGTTCAGCTCCTGGTTTGCCGCCGGTCCGATGGATCATGAATCGTGAGAACACGGGCTTCAGCCGCGCGGCCAATCAGGGTATCGCCGCCACCGGCGGCGACTGGTTCCTCCTGCTCAATCCCGATGTGATTCTCTCCCCGGACTTTCTCGCCGAAGCCTGGTCGGCGCTCCGCGCCCGCCCGACGGTCGGCCTGCTGGCCGGGAAAGTGCTGCGCTTCGACCGCCGGACGATCGACACGGCGGGCCAGTTCCTGCGGCCGAGCCGGCGGGTCCGGGAGCGAGGATACGGCGATCTGGATCGGGGCCAGTATGATCGGGCCGGCGAAGTTTTCTCCGTTTGCGGCGCGGTGGCGCTCTACCGACGCGCGATGCTGGAGGATATCGCGGTTGCCGGCGAATATTTCGATGAGGATTTTTTCGCCTTTTTCGAGGACGCCGATCTGGGCTGGCGCGCGCAGCGTGGAGGCTGGCGCGGCTGGTATCAGCCGACGGCGGTCGCCTATCACGCGCGCGGGGGCACCAACCCAACGGAAGGAGCGCGGCGGTGGGCGCGATGGCAGATGCCGCGCCGGCCGCTGGAAATCCAGTTCCATATCCTCGTGAATCGCTATTTGATGCTGATTAAAAATGAGTCCGCCGGCGCCTTCCTCCTCCATCTGCCGGCGCTGGCCTGGGCGGAGCTGGTCGACTGGGGCTATGTGCTCTTCGTGCAGCCCCGGCTTCTTGCGTATGCGCCGAGAGCGGCGTCGCTGATGCTCCGCGCCTTCGCGAAGCGGCGGACTCGTTAGCATGTGCGGCATCTGCGGCATCCTTCGATGGGACGGCGAACCGGTTGAAGGCGCGCTGGTCCGCGCCATGGCCGACCGGATGATTCACCGCGGCCCCGACGGCGAGGGGATCTTTCTTTGGCCGGAGGCGGAGGACACTTCTTCGCTCTTCGCCGCACGGGCCCCCACATCGAATGTCTCCGTCGGGCTGGGCAATCGCCGGCTGGCCGTGATCGATCCGCAAGGCGGCCGGCAGCCCGTGAGCAATGAAGAGGGCACCGTCACGGCGGTCTACAACGGCGAAATCTATAATTTCCGGGAGCTGCGGACGGCGCTGCAGTCGCAGGGCCACCGGTTCCGCAGCCGGACCGACACGGAAGTGATCGTCCATCAATACGAGCAGGACGGCTGGCGCTGCGTGGAGCGCTTCCGCGGGATGTTCGCGTTCGCCCTCTGGGACACGCCGAACCGGACGCTGCTCCTGGCCAGGGACCGGATCGGGATCAAGCCGCTCTACTACACGCTCCAGGGGCAGCGCCTGCTCTTCGCCTCGGAGCTATGGTCGTTGCTCTGCGGTCTCGGCCGCGTTCCCGCCGTCGATCCCGTGGCGCTGGCGCAACTGTTCACGGTGCAATACACGCCCGCGCCCCGGACGCTCTTTCCCAATATTATGAAGCTGCCGGCCGGCCATGCGGCTCTGTGGCACGACGAAAAGCTGGAGTTGATCCGGTACTGGCGCCCCGGCCGGCTCGACGAAGAGCCGTCGGCCGGATGGTCTGAAACGGCCGACGAAGCGGAATTGGTTCAAGCGCTGCGGCGCCGGCTCGATGACGCCGTAGCCGCGCATTTGGTCAGCGACGTGCCGCTGGGCGCGTTTCTCTCCGGGGGCCTCGATTCCAGCCTGATCGTGGCCTCCATGCAGCGGATCCGTCGCGAGCCGATCAAGACCTTTGCCGTCGGCTTTGAAGGTCCGCCGGACGCCGATGAGCTGGACGCGGCCAGAACCGCGGCCTCGGCCATCGGCACCGATCATCATGAGGTCGTCGTCACGCCGCGTTCGTTTCTTGAGGCGATGCCGCAGGCGGTCGCGGCCCTTGACGATCCGGTCCTCGATCCGGCGATCGTGCCGACGCTGCTCGTCTCCCGGCTGGCCCGCCAGGAGGTGACCGTCGTGCTGACCGGCGAGGGGGGCGATGAGCTCTTCGGCGGCTATCAACGCTACCGGCTTCAGCGGTGGACCCGGCTGATCCGGATGATCCCCCACCCGTTGCGTCCCTTGATGTTGAAACGAATTCGCTCCCGGCGGCTTGGGCAGGCGCTCGAGGCCTATTGGGCCGATTCGCCGGCGGCCCGCCATCTGGGATGGGTCGCCACCGGGCCCCTGTCGGACGTGGGGCAGCTCTGCGGAGAAGCGGTTCATTTCCAGGAGGCTGTCCGGCTGGTGCTGGAGCAATTTGAACGATTGTCGGCGGAGGCACCGGTTCCGCGCATGGGCGCGCCGGATGCCATGGTCCGGATGCTCGATCTGGACGTGCGGACGTGGCTGCCCGACGACTTGCTGGTGAAGGTCGATCGAATGACGATGGCGGTGTCGCTGGAGGCGCGCGTGCCCTATCTCGATCACCCGCTGGTCGAATGGGCCGCGCGGCTGCCGGCCCGGATGAAGATTCGACGCGGAATCGGAAAGTATCTGCTCAAACGGGCCGCCGCCGGCCGCCTCCCGGAGGCGATCGTGCGCCGTCCAAAACGGGGATTCGAGCCGCCGCTGAGCCGGTGGCTCCGCGGTCCGATGGGCGAGACGGCCAGAGAGCAGGTGGAATCATCGGCGATCTACGCGTCGGGCGTGTGGAACCGGCACACGGTGGATCGATGGTTCGGCGCCCACCGGCGGGGCGAGGCGGATTACAGCCTGCTGCTGTGGGGCGTGTGGTCGTTCGCCCTCTGGTATGACCGTGTGAGCGTCCAGGGCCGAGGGGGCGGCGCGGCGTGACATGAACGATTTCCATCTCGGCTTGCGCTTCACGGTGGCATCAGGTAAAGTTGCTCCCGGCGAGCCTGCGCGCGGCCGACGACGATGACTCTCACGATTTATGCCTTGGCCTTTGTGTTGTCGCTGGCCCTGTCATTGTACGGCACGCCGATCGCCCGCCAGGCGGCGCTGCGCTTTCAGATCGTGGATCGTCCCGACGGGCGGCTCAAGCATCAGGCCGAGCCGGTGCCCTATCTGGGCGGCTTGGCCATCGCCCTGTCGTTTCTGATCACCCTGGCGTTGACGTTCGAGTTCAGCCGTGCCGTGCTGGGACTGCTCCTGGCGGGGACGATCATCGTGATGCTGGGGTTGATCGACGATTTCGGCGTGCTGACGCCGCGGGCGAAGCTGGCCGGACAGCTCATCGCCGTCTTCGTGCTGATCAAAAGCGGAATCCGGATCGAATTGACCTTTCTTCCCGATTGGGTCCAAATCGTCCTGACCATCGTCTGGATGGTGGGGCTGACCAACGCGTTCAATATCATCGATGTGATGGACGGCCTGGCGGGCAGCGTGGCGTTCGTGTCGTCATTGTCTCTGTTCGCCGTGGCCGTGCTGACGCAGGACGGCGACGCGCCCGTGCAAATGATCGCCCTG
>JBFMAJ010000106.1:0-6866 GCA_040755775.1 Nitrospirota bacterium | reverse complement strand
ATCAACCCCTCCGGACAGGGCATCGGCTTCGCCATTCCCATTAATCAGATCAAGCTGCTGCTCCCCCAGCTTCAGCGGGGAAAGGTGCGGCGCGGCTGGATCGGCGTCATTATTCAGCCCGCGTTGCCGGCAGCCGCGGCGCCCGACGCCAAGCGCCAGGAGGGCGCGCTCGTCACCGGCGTGCAGGCGGAGAGCCCCGCCGCGCAGGCAGGGCTGGCGCGCGGCGACATCATCATGGAATTCGACGGCGCGCCGATCACCCAAGTCCGGGACCTCCCGCGGCGGGTCGCCGTCGCCGAAATCGGGAAAAAAGCGACGGTCAAACTGCTTCGCAAAGGACAGCCCCTCACCATGACCGTCACCATCGGAGAGCTGAAGGAGTAATGGTCCAAAATCGACTATCACATTCTCACATGCGTTCGGCGTAAATGGTACTGAACATCGAATATAACGCCTCGCAGGGCTCGGCGTAAATGTTCCCCGTCCTGATCAAATTCGGCGCGTTGGAGTTGCGCGCCTACGGCGTGATGATTGCGGCCGCCTTCCTGCTGGCCACCTGGCTGGGCGTGCGCGAAGCGCGCCGCAAGGGGTTCGATCCCGAACTCATTTACGACCTGCTCTTCGTCGTCATGCTGTCGAGCGTCGCCGGCGCCCGGCTCTATTTCGTGCTCTTTTCCGAGCCGGCCTGGTATTTCAGCCATCCGTTTGAGCTCATCGCCATTTGGAAGGGGGGGATGTCGCTGCACGGCGGATTGCTGGGCGGCTTATTGGCCGGCCTCTGGTTTACCCGCCGTCACCGCCTGTCCTTTTGGCGCTTTGCGGACACGCTGACCCCCTCGATCATGCTGGGTCAGGCGGTCGGCCGCCTGGCGTGCGTCCTGAACGGCTGCAGCTACGGCAAACCGGCCTCGCTGCCATGGGCCATCACCTTCACCAATCCCCAAGCCCAAGCCCCGCTCAACGTGCCGTTGCATCCGACGCAATGGTATGAACTGGGCGCGGATCTGACGCTGTTCGGCCTGTTGTGGGCGGTCCGATCGAAGACCCGGTTTGAGGGGCAATTGTTCCTGATTTATTGGATGAGCTACGGCGTCGCGCGGCTGGGCCTGGAAACGTTCCGCGGCGACTCCCTGCTCATCAACGGGGTCATTCCCGTGCCGCAACTGGCCAGCGCCGTGATTCTCCTGCTGGCCGGCTCCGTCTATCTGGTCCGGCAACGCACGCAGACGCTCCAGCGGGCCACGTGACGGCCTACGACGCCATCGTGGTGGGATTGGGGCCCGGCGGCTCCACCGCCGCGCGCCGGCTGGCCGAAGGCGGCTGCCGCGTGCTGGGACTGGACAAGGAGCGCTTCCCCCGGTACAAACCCTGCGGCGGCGGCCTCTCGGCGCGCCTGTTGCCCCACCTGCCCGAATCGGTGCGGCCCTGTCTGGAAGCCACCATTCACAATATCCGCTTCACGTTTCGGGGTACCCGGCCGATGACGCATCGGTCGGTCCAACCGGTCGCCTACATGGTGCGCCGGCCGGCGTTCGATCAGTCCCTCGCCTGCGCCGCCGAGCGCGCCGGCGCCGAGCTGCTCTATGGGCACGACGTGCGCAAAATACAGGAAACACCGTCCCACGTCGAGATTGAAACCGGCGGCGGCGCCCGGTACCGGGCGCCCTATGTCATTGGCGCCGACGGCGCGCACAGCCGGATCGGCCGGTTGATCGATCCCCGGCCCGCGGCCCGGCCCGCCTGGTCGCTGGAAGCCGAAGCAGCGAGGCCGGCCGAAGGATCAACAGCCGAGAATGAAGTCTGGCTGGACCTGGGTACCGTGCAGGGCGGCTACGGCTGGAGTTTTCCCAAAGCGGGCCATCTGTCGATCGGCGTGGCCGGCTTCAGCCCCGTGCCGTCCAATCCGCGGGCCGCGCTGACCGCCTATTTGAAAGCGCAGCAGCCCGTGCCCCCCAATACGCCGCTCACGATTCACAGCCATCCCATTCCGGCCGTCTCGACCTCGTTGCGAACGCTGGCCACCGATCGGCTGCTCGTCGTGGGCGACGCCGCCCATCTGGTCGATCCGTTCTTTGGCGAGGGCATTTATTACGCGATCCGCAGCGGCGAATTGGCTGCCGACAGTGTCGCGGCCGCGCTGCGCGGCGACGCGAAGGGGCTGACTCCCTATACCGAGCGGATCAAGCAGCAGTTCGAGCAGGAGTTCCGGCTGGCGACCAAATTGGCGACGATCGCGTACCGGTTGCCGTTTCTTTGGTATCTGGCGATGAAGGCTTGGCCCGAGATGACCGAGGAGTTTTATCTCGTGTTACGGGGCGAACGGACCTACTGGCAGATCGTCAACAAGCTGCGCGCCGAGGGCAGCCGCTACCTCGCCCTCAGCCTCCGCCGCCGCGTGCGGGAGATGATGACGTAAGTCTGGCGATCTGCCGCCGCAACTCTCCAAGCTTTCCCCGTTTCAGCAACGGCAACAGATTCGCACGGACCAGCCGCCGCATCAATTTCTGTCGCGTTGCCGCATCCCTCACCCGGCGATGCACCTCATGTCGCACGCGCGCCAGGAAGGCCACGTAGGCCGCATAGTCCCGGCCGATTTCCCTGCTCAGCTTCAGGCGCAACTGCCGGGCGAGGGCGGGGCTGGCGCCGCCGGTCGAGAAAGCCACCACCAGCGGGCCGCGGCGAAACCAGGCGGGCGCGATGGCCGAGGAGCGCGCCGGATCATCGACGACGTTCACCCAGACCTTCCTGCGCGCGGCCTCGATTGAGACGGTTCGATTGACCGGGGATTGATCTGTGGCCGCGACGACTAGCCACATCCGGTCCAGATCACCGCGCCGGTAGCCGCGCGACTTCCAGAAAATTTTTTTCCGACGGCGCCAGGCGCGCAGGCGCGGGGTGAGCGCGGGACTGATGACGGTGACGCGCGCGCCGCAGGCCAGCAACTGCCGCACCTTGCGCTCGGCGACGCGGCCGCCGCCGATCACCGCCACCCGGCGGGCGGCGACGTCAAGAAAGATCGGATAGTACCGCCTGCCCGCGGCGGCCATTGTTCAGGCGGAATGGCCGTTGAGCCGGGCTAATTGCTCTTGCGCTTGTTGGCGATAACCGGAGTTGGGGTAGCTGGTCAACAGCCGTTGCAGGATCGCCCTGGCATGATCCGCCTGGCCGGCGTCCTCGTAGACCCGGCCCAGCAGATAGAGGGCCGCCTCGGCGGCGGGCAGATCGCCGTAGTCCTTGATCACGCCCTCCAGCCGGTGAATCGCGGCGGGATAGGCTTGCCGGCGGTAATAAAATCGTCCCACAGAGAGCTCCGCATCGGCCAGATGGCGGCGCGACTCGCCCAACCGCCGTTGGGCCTCGGCCGCATAGAGGCTGTTGGGATATTCGGCCAGAAAGCGCTGGAACGCCTTGACCGCCTTGGCGACCGGCTCGATATCCCGGTCGACGCTGCGGAATTGCTTCAGATGACTGAGGCCGACGCGAAACTGCGCGTAGTCGGCCTGCCGGTGCAGGCCGTGCAGTTCCAAGAACCGCTCATAGGTCAAGGCCGCTTCGAGATAGTTGCGCTTGTCGAAGAGACGGTTGGCGCGGTTCAACAGCACCAGCGGGTCGTGATACTGGCCCAAATCGGTGATCGACGCAGCCGATTCGGCCTCGTCCACCCCGAAAAACTCCTTCACCGCCGTACTGCAGCCGCCAAGCAACAGGCCGGCCAGCGCCGCGCCGGCAAACAGGCGTCGACACGCAAATCGGGCGTGAGCAGATCCGTCGACCATGTGATGATAACGGTATCAGATCATTCTCCCAATTGCAACGCCGGAAGCCCTTGGCTATAATCCTGCATGTCCTCAGCCCGGCCGCGCAGCGCGATCATCGCCACGGGCTCGGCCCTGCCCGAACGCATCGTCACCAATGAGGAACTCTCCGCCTGGACCGGTTTATCCCCCGAGGCGATCGAACGCCGCACCGGCATTCGGACCCGCCGGTGGGCCGCGCCCGTGCAGGCCACGTCAGATTTTGCCGTGCGCGCGGCCGAAGCCGCGCTCAAACGGGCCGGCGATCCAGCCCGGGATGTGGACGTCATCATCGTGGCCACGACCTCGCCCGACTATTATTTCCCATCGACCGCCTGCCTGGTGCAGCGGGAGTTGAAGGCGGCGCGCGCGCTCGCCTTCGATCTGGCCGCCTCCTGCACCGGTTTTCTGGCCGCCTTGTCGGCCGGCGATCAATGGATCAGAAACGGGGCCCGTCGCGTGCTGGTCATCGCGGCCGAGGTCAAATCGCGCGTGCTGAATCCCGCGGACCGGACGACGGCGATTCTGTTCGGGGACGGCGCGGGCGCCGCCCTGCTGGGGCCGGCCGATCAGGGCGATGGACTTCGCGCGCTCAACCTCCGGGCCGACGGCCGCGGTCATGACCTGATCCATCTGCCCGCCGGCGGCTCCCGCCGGCCGACCAGCGAGGCGACGCTGGCCGGCCAGCTGCACACCATGCGGATGCGCGGCCCCGCGGTCTACCGCAAAGCGGTGACGACGCTGGTTCGCAGCGTCGAGGCGACGCTGGCCGACGCGGGCCTGTCCCGGAGCGCCGTCTCGCTCTTTCTCTTCCACCAAGCCAACCGCCGTCTGCTGGATCAGGTCATCGCCCGGCTGAAGCTGGAGCCGAGCCAGTACTTCGGCACCATCGAAGAGACCGGCAATACCTCCTCGGCCTCGCTGCCGATCGCGCTCGACCAGGCCGCCCGATCGGGCCGGCTGAAACGCGGTGATCTCGTGCTGCTCGCCGCGTTCGGCGGCGGGCTCACCTGGGGCACGGCGCTGCTGCGGTGGACGCGATGACGCTCCCGGCCATTCCCGGCCTGGCCGAGCAGGGGTATTTGACCCCCGACGAAGCCCTGGCGCTGACCGACCTTCCGCAACGGTTGGTGATCGTGGGCGAAGGCGCCTCGGCCGTCGAGCTGGGGCGCCATTTTGCCCGGCTGGGCGTCAAGGTCACGCTTCTGCAACGGCAACCCGGCGGTGCGCCTTCGGAGGAGGGCCTCATCATTAAAACCGGCGTCACGATCCACGAAGTGACCCGCCACGGCCGGCTCGTCATGGTGGTCGCCCACGTGGAGGGGCGGCGCACCAGCTTCCATGGAGAGGCGCTGGTGGCCGCGGATCATACGACGAGATGACGCGTGCTTGAGCTGTATCAGTTGGAAAATTGCCCGTTTTGCCGCCGGGTTCGCGAGGCGCTGGCCGAACTGGGCCTTGATTACATCATCCGCAACGAGCCGCCCGGCCACGGGGAACGGGTTCGCGTCAAGAAGCTGTCCGGCCAGACGTTCGTGCCCACGCTGCACGATTCCGATCGCCACGTCATCATCGCCGATGACGACGACGCGATCATTGAGTATCTGAACAGACACTACGGCCGCCATCGGTAGCAGGCAGACCGGGGCCGTCTCTCCCCTGCCTCTTTTTTGCGCCAATGGCGCTATGGTAAGCTCAACCATGAGCCCGCCCGAGCCGCTCGAGTTGTACCGCCAGATGGTCCTGATCCGCCGCTTCGAGGAAAAATGCGCCGAGATGTACGCCCTGGCGAAAATCGGCGGCTTCTGCCACCTCTATATCGGCCAGGAAGCCGTCGCCGTGGGCGCCATTTCCGCGCTGCGCCCCGATGATTACGTCATCACGTCCTATCGCGATCACGGCCACTGCCTGGCCAGGGGATCCGATCCCAAGCGGGTCATGGCCGAGCTCTTCGGCAAGCAGACCGGCCTGTGCAAGGGCAAGGGCGGCTCGATGCACCTATTCGACGTCGAGCGCCGGTTCATGGGCGGCTTCGCCATCGTCGGCACGCACACGGCGCTGGGCGCGGGCATCGCCTTCGGGCTCAAATATCAAAAGAAAGATCAGATCGTGATCTGCTTCTTCGGCGAGGGCGCCGTGCCCGCCGGGATCTTTCACGAGTCGCTGAACATGGCCGCGCTCTGGAAATTGCCCGTGCTCTTCGTCTGCGAGAACAACCGCTACGGCATGGGCACGCCGGTGGAACGGGCCTCCGCAATGTACGACATCGCCAAGGCGGCGCTGGCGTACGACATGCGCTATTCCACCGTCGACGGCATGGACGTGCTGGCCGTGCGCGAGGCGGTCGGCCAAATCTCGCAGGACGTGCGGACGCATCAAACACCGTATTTTCTGGAAGCCCGGACCTATCGCTTCATGGGCCACTCCATGTCCGATCCCGCCCACGGCCATTACCGGACCAAGGAGGAGATCGACGAACACAAGCAACGCGATCCCCTGCTGCTCTTCGGCCGGCGCTTGACCGACACGGGCGCGGCGTCCTCCGAGCAATTGAAACAGATCGATCACGAGGCGCAGCGGCGCGTGCAGGAGGCGGTGGAGTTCGCCGACGCCAGCCCCCCGGCGCCGGCCGACGAATTGCTGACCGACGTGCTCGCGTAAGGACCGTTCATGCCGGAACAACTGTACCGAGAAGCGCTCAACCAGGCCCTCCGCGAGGAGATGCGGCGGGATGAGCGCATTTTCCTGATGGGCGAAGAGGTCGGCTTCTACAACGGCGCCTTCAAGGTCAGCAAGGGGCTGCTCGACGAATTCGGCCCGGGCCGGGTGATCGACACGCCGATCACGGAGGCCGGCTTCACCGGCGTCGGCATCGGCGCGGCCATGGTGGGGTTGCGGCCGATCATCGAGATGATGACGTTCAATTTCGCCATCATCGCGCTCGACCAGATCGTCAACAACGCCGCCAAGATCCGCTACATGTCGGGCGGCCAGCTCGCCATGCCGATCGTCATCCGGGGGCCGGGAGGCCCCTCCCGCCAGCTCGGGGCTCAGCACTCGCAGAGCCTCGAA
>JBFMAJ010000105.1:0-6981 GCA_040755775.1 Nitrospirota bacterium | reverse complement strand
CGCCCGTCTGACATGAGCGTCGAATCATCCGAGCCGTCGCTTCCCGAAGGCGTGCAGGTGGTGCGCTGGCCGCATGCGCGGCCCCTGCCGGAGGAAGAGGTGACGCGATTTTTCGACGCCCGGGGCCTTCGCTGGGGCCGCTGGTCGAACGGGCCGCGCGAAGTCTACGCCATTCACGCCCATGCCTATCGGAAGACACTGTTTTGCATGGAAGGCAGCATTACCTTCACCCTGCCCGACGCGGACCGGTCGGTGGAGTTGCGCCAGGGCGACCGGCTGATCTTGCCGCCGAACCTGCGCCACGGCGCGGTGGTTGGGCCGGGCGGCGTCACTTGCATTGAGGCCGGGGAATGACGTCTGAGGCAGCCCTTCATGCGCTGTGGGCGCGGCTGCAAGAATGGATCCGGCGGCTGGGCCGGACGCCCCGGATCGGCCTGGCGCTTGGCAACGGCGCCGCCTGGGGCGTGGGCCATATCGGCGTGCTCTCGATCATCAGAGCCTTGCGCATTCCCCTCTCCTGCATCGCCGGATGCAGCGCCGGCGCCTTCGTCGGCGCGCTGTACGCCGGCGGCATCGAAGGCGACGCGCTGGAAGCATGCGGCCGGGCGTACCGCTGGCGCGATGCCGGCAAGCTGTTATTTCCGCCGCGCATGGGATTGGCGACCAACGCGCCGATGGCGGCCTACCTGCAACGGAAAATCGGCGACCTGCGGTTTGATCAACTCCGCGTGCCCTTGTACGTGGTCGCCACCAACCTGGTGACCGGCCAGCAAAAAATCTTCAGCGAAGGGCCGGTGATTCCGGCCGTCCGGGCCAGTTGCGCGATCCCCGGCATTTTCGAGCCGGTCCTGATCGACGGCGAGCTCTACAGCGACGGTACTCTGGTCAACCGCCTGCCCTGCGAGGTGTTGCGCAAAGCGGGCGCCGATCTCGTGATCGGCGTCGAACTCGACCTGGTCGAGCGGGCGGTCGCGCCGGCGAACATTTCGGAAGTGATCCATCGGTCGATCGAAATCATGCTGCGCGGCCAGGACGTCCGGGAGCGGGCCGCGGCCGATTTGTTGATCCGGCCGGACCTGGACGGCATGAACGAGTTCGGCTTTAACAAAAATGACGCTCTGATTGAGCGCGGCAAGCAGGCGGCCCTGGCCCAGTTGGCGCATTGGGCCAGGCCGGCCGCGCCGGCCGTGGCGCAGGAAAAAGAGGCGGGCGCATGACGGCGCAACGCCTCATGCGCCAGTTGGGGCGGACCGGGTTGCAGGTCCATCCGCTGGGTTTCGGCGGCTACCGGATTGCCGAGGGCAACCCCGTGCACGAGGCGGCGCTGCGGGCCTATCTGGAGCGGGGCGGAAATCTGATCGACACCAGCGCCAATTATGGCGACGGCGCGTCGGAGCGGCTCGTCGGCCGGATGCTCAAAGAGACCGGCCGCGACAAGGCGATCATCGTCACCAAGGGGGGCTACATTCAGGGCCGGAACATGGAGCTGGCGCGCGCCAGAACATTTCCGGAGGTGGTCGCCTACGGCGAGGGCCTCTGGCGCTGCATGCATCCGGAATTCCTGGAGACACAGGTGCGGCTCTCGGCCGAGCGGCTTCAAGTCGACGCGATCGACGTCTATTTGCTGCACAACCCCGAGTACTACCTGACCGACATCGCCCATCGCCGCCCGCTGACGGGCGCCGATCGCGAGGAATTCTACCGGCGGATCCGGGAGGCCTTCCGGTTTCTGGAAGCGCAGGTCCGCCGGGGGGCCATCCGCTGGTACGGGGTCAGCTCCAACCATTTTGGCCTGCCGGCCGCCGATCCGGCCGCGACCAGCGTCGCGCGTTGCCTGTCGGCGGCCCGCGAGGCCGCGGCCGATCATCATTTTGCCGTCGTGCAACTGCCGGTGAATCTCTACGAGTGCGGCGGCGCGCTGGAGCCGAATACGGACGGCCGGACCGTTCTGCAATTTTGCCGGGACAACGGCATCGGCCTCCTTGCCAATCGTCCGCTCAACGCCTTTTGGGACGATCAGCTCGTCCGTCTGGCCGACTTTGTGAAACCGGGGGAATCGGCGCCGGGTCCCGAGGCGCTGGCGTCCCTGTTTGAACCGCTTCGCCGGATCGAACGGCAATTTACCGAGCAATTCGGCTCCCTGGGAGCGCCGTCCCCCGCCATCGCCGGACAACTGGAGCGGGCGGTCTCGCAGATCCGCTCGCCCGGCCATTTCGAGCAGGTGGCGGGCCCCTATCTTGTCCGGCCGATCCAGCAGTGGCTGGCCGACGCGAGGCGAGCGCTGGCTCACGACGGCCGATGGCCCGAGTGGGAACGGGCATTCGTGGAGGCCGTGAATACGCTGTTCGACTCGCTCCATCGCCATCTGGCCGCGGGGCAGCAGCCCGGGTCCGACCGCGTGCGCCGGCGGCTGATTCGGGCGGGCTATCCCGACACGGTTCCGCCCGAGCCGCTCAGCCGGATGGCGGTCCGCGTCTTGCTGTCGCTGGAGGGAGTGTCCTCCGTGCTGGTCGGGATGCGCCGGCCGGACTACGTGGACGATCTGATGGGTCTGCCGGCTCAGCCGCCGGTCGATCCGCTGTGGGGCGAAACGATTCTGCGCGCGTTCAGGCCGTCGCCGATCGCGGCCTATTAGCCGGGGCGCGGCCGCCTGACCGGCGGATAGAGCAGGAAGGTCGCGATCACGATCGCGATGAAGATCGTGTAGGTCAGCGTGAAGACCCACGCCGGCGCCTCATAGTAGAGCAGGCGCTCCATCCAGTAGCCGATGAAACTGGTGTCGTAGATCGTCTGGCCGGCCCGCGCGCGCAAGTCATTTTCCACGAGCGTCAGCGGGCAGGGGACGCCGAACCAGGCTTCCAGCACGACGAAGCCGATCGCGCCCAGATGGGCGGCCCGAAACCAGAACCGGCGCGTCCAGCGCCAGTTCCGCAGCCAGCCGGCGAGGATCAGCAGTTGGCCGCCGACCACGAAGAGCACGAAGGCCGCGTGCACCGTGGCGGTCGCATCGGCGAGGAGCCCAAACAGCCGCGCGCTCCCGCTCATCAAGCCCCCGAAGGGTTAAGCGGTAACCGGCCTGACGCGCCCGGCGGCGAGCTTGGCCCGCTCGCGGGCTTCGTGAATGTCGCGACCAGCGGCCAGCGCGACGCCCATGCGGCGTTTCCGGTGGGATTCCGGCTTGCCGAACAGGCGCAGCTCGGAGCCCGGCACGCGCAGCGCCTCATCCACGCCGTCAAAGGCGATGCCCTTCTCTTCCAGGCCGCCGTAGATCACGGCGCTGGCGCCCGGATTGCGCAGCGCCGCGTTGACCGGCAGGCCGAGAATCGCCCGCGCGTGCAGCTCGAATTCGCTCTGCGCCTGGGTGACCAGGGTCACCAGGCCGGTGTCGTGGGGGCGCGGGCTGACCTCGCTGAACCAGACCTGGTCCCCACGAACGAACAGCTCCACGCCGAAGATGCCCCGGCCGCCCAGGTTGCCGGTCACCAGCGCGGCGATCTCGCGGCCGCGGCGCAGGGCGACCTCGCTCATCGGCTGCGGCTGCCAGCTTTCGACATAATCGCCGTTGATCTGGACGTGGCCGACCGGCTCGCAAAAGACCGTGTCGATGTTGCCGGACTCGCCGGCCGCCCGCACGGTGAGCTGGGTGATTTCGAATTCGAAATCGATGAAGGCCTCGACGATGACTTTCCCGCGGTTGACCCGGCTGCCGCGGATCGCGTACTCCCAGGCCTGCTCGAGTTCACCGGCTGAACGGACGACCGACTGGCCTTTGCCCGATGAGGACATGATCGGCTTGATCACGCACGGATAGCCGGTGGCGCGATCGATCGCGGCGCGCAGCTCATCGAGCGATTCCGCGAAGGCGTACCGGGAGGTGGGCAGCTTCAGCTCCTCGGCCGCCAGCCGGCGGATGCCCTCGCGATTCATCGTCAGGCGGGTCGCGCGGGCGGTGGGGATCACGCCGGCCAGCCCCTCCCGTTCCACGTCGACCAGCGCGTCGGTGGCGATCGCCTCGATTTCCGGCACCACGAGGTGCGGCCGCTCCCGCTCGATGAGGGCGCGCAGCGCCGCGCCGTCCGCCATGTTGATGACGTGGGCGCGGTGGGCGACCTGATGGCCCGGCGCGTGCGGGTAGCGGTCCACGGCGATGACTTCGACGCCCAACCGCTGCAGCGCGATGATCACTTCCTTGCCCAGCTCGCCGGCGCCCAGCAGCATCACGCGCGTGGCGAGGGGGCTTAACGGTGTGCCGATTCTCATGGGACAGGCTCTTGGAATCGCGTCATTATACATTCGAGGCAATGAGAGAAGCTACATCGGAGGTGCGCCATGCGCGTGTTGGTCATCGAGGACGAGCGGAAGGTCGCCAATTTTCTCCGGCAGGCGCTGGAAGAGGAGCGATACGCCGTCGATCAGGCCTTCGACGGGGAGGAGGGCCTGGAGCTGGCGACCGCCTACGAGTATGACGTCATCATCCTGGACTTGATGCTGCCCAAAAAAGGCGGGGCGCAGGTGCTGAAGGAGCTGCGGCAGGAGAAGCGCCGCTCGCCGGTCATGGTGCTGACCGCCCGGGACGGGCTGAAGGAAAAAGTGGCGACGCTCGACGCGGGCGGGGACGATTATCTGACCAAACCCTTCTCGATCGAGGAGTTCCTGGCCCGGGTCCGGGCACTGCTGCGCCGGGGGCAGCCGGCCGGAGAGGCGCTGCAAGTCGGCGATCTGACGCTGAATCCCGCGACCCGGGAAGTCCAGCGCGGAACGCGGCGCATCGAATTGACCAACAAAGAATATGCGCTGCTGGAATACTTGATGCGAAATGCCGCGCGGGTAGTGACCCGCAGCCAGATCGCCGAGCACGTGTGGAATCTGCAGTTCGACACCGAAACGAACGTCATTGACGTCTACGTCGCCTACCTGCGGCAAAAGATCGACCGCGGAGAGCCGGTGCGGTTGATCCACACGGTCCGCGGAGTCGGCTATCTGCTGTCGGACGAGCGATGACGCTGCGCGCGAAGCTGGCTCTCTGGTACAGTCTACTGGCGCTGGCGATCCTGACGCTGCTGGCCGGCCTGCGGTACGCGGGCCAGCAGCGGTTGCTGCACGTCCAACGGGATTACGCGCTGATCGTCGTGGCCGACATCCTGGACACGTCGATTCCGCACGGTACGCCGTCCAGGGCGGTGGTACAGAAAGCCGTGGCCCGGATCGTGACCGAGTATCCGGACGTCGAGCTGAAGGGCACGATCATTGACGTCTACGATCCCTCGCGGGCGCTGATCTACGCCTCCTCGCTGACCGAGCAGCGACGGCTGCCGCTGTCCGACCAGGCCTGGAACGCGGCGCTGGATCGCCGGATCAGCATCCGGACCGCGCCGTTGTCATCGGGCCGTGAATCGGTGCGCGTGCTGACGAAGCCGGTCGTCAGCCGCGACCGGTTGGATTATGTGATCCAGGTCGGCGGCTCGCTGCACGATGTCGAAGCATCGCTGCAGAATTTCGCGCTCTTGAGCCTGCTGTTCATTCCCGCCGCGACCCTCTTGGTGGGCGTCGGGGGGTGGTGGCTGACCCGGCGGGCGCTGCGGCCGCTCGAGACGGTGATCGAGACGGCGCACCGCATCAGCTCCGGCGAATTGAGCCACCGGATCGGCATTTCCCAGTCCAGCCGGGAAATCCGGGATCTGGTCCACGCCTTCAATCAGATGACGGAGCGATTGGAGGCGTCGTTCCGGCAAATCCGCGAGTTCGGCGACAACGTCTCGCATGAGCTGCGGATCCCCCTGTCGATCCTCCGGGGACAGACCGAGCTGAGCCTGCGGCGCAGCCGGTCGGAGTCGGATTACCGGAAGGTGCTCGAGAGCAACCTGGAGGAAATCCACCAGATGGAAAAAATCGTCGAACGGCTGCTCTTTCTCTCGCGCGCCGATCGCGGCGAAATCGCCTTGAGCCTGGCGCCGGTTGACGCCCGCCGCCTCCTGCTCGACGTGGCCGATCAGTTCGAACCGGCGGCGCGGGACAAGCAGATGCGCGTGAACGTCGAGTGCGACGCGGGGGCGCCGCCGGCCGACGTGCTCGGCGACGAGCCGCTCTTGCGCGAATTGTTGGTGAATCTGGTGCAAAACGCGATCACCTACACGCCGGCTGGCGGCGACGTCACGTTGTCGCTGCGGCGGCGCCGCGGCGGCGTCGCGCTGACGGTCGCCGATACCGGCTGCGGGATTCCGTCCGAAGAGATCCCCAAAATTTTCGAGCGACTCTACAAAGTGGACCGCTCCCGCGCGAGTCACGGCAGCGGACTGGGCCTGAGCCTCTGCCGATGGATCGCCAGGGCGCACCGCGGCGACATCGTCGTCGAGAGCGCGCCGGGCCGCGGCAGCCGGTTCACCGTGACGCTGCCGGCCCCGCATTAAAACAATCTAATCCCCCGTTAATCCGCGGCTGAGATTTCCGCGGTACACTGCGAAGTATTGGAGCTCTACGACTCTTCACCTTTTTTCAGCAAAGGAGGAACGTGCCATGAGAATCATCATCAGTCTGTTCGCGTTTGCGCTGCTCTTGTCCGCCGGCGTTCCGGTGTGGGCCGCGACGGTGACGGGGGATCTGACCAAGATCGACGAAAGCGGCTCCTTCTACATCGTCAAGGATGACAGCGGGAAAGAGCACAAGCTCAGCTTTGATGCCACCACCGAAAAAACCGGCGACATCAAAGAGGGCGTGCGGGTGACCGTGAACGAGGACAAGGGCCACGCCAAGTCCATCCAGGCCATGGGGGGTGAGGAGTCGCCCTCATCGTTGCCACCGCCCGCGCCGTCAATGCCGTAAAGGAGGCCCATCATGCCTATGACAATCATCCGAATCATCATGTTGGGCGCGTTGATGCTGCTGCCGTTGGGCGGATGCTACGACACCGAGCAGCAGGCCAGGCGGGGAGAAACGCCGACCGGGCAGCCGTCGGGCCCGCCGGGGGAGCCGACGGGGCCGTCA
>JBFMAJ010000104.1:0-7013 GCA_040755775.1 Nitrospirota bacterium | reverse complement strand
TGGACGCCCGG
The DNA here is from genome assembly GCA_040755775.1 of Nitrospirota bacterium. GTDB lineage: Bacteria > Nitrospirota > Nitrospiria > JACQCE01 > JACQCE01 > JBFMAJ01. The sequence goes on along the minus strand of JBFMAJ010000104.1, from coordinate 7,002 downwards.
CGTAAAATCCGCCATCCGGCCGACGCGTCGCCCAGCGTGCCGGTGACCATGAGCAAATCGCCCGGCCTGGCGCCGGATCGGGTGACCGCCCGAGCCGGATCGACCTCGCCGACCGCCGTCATCGCCGCGTGAAAGCCGGGCGCCGCCGACAGATCCCCGCCGATCACCTGGACGCGGTACCGGCCGGCCAGGGCACGCAATCCCCGGTAAAAGTGTACCACTGTTGTCACGGCCGTGCGGGGCGCCAGGCCCAGGCTCGCGAGCAGATAGCGCGGCGTGCCCCCCATGGCGCCGATATCGCTCAACGTCACCGCGCCGGCCCGCCAGCCCAGTTGCGCCGCGCGGCTCCAGGACCACTCAAAGTGGGTGCCTTCGATGAGTTGATCGGTGGTGATGAGCCAGGCCCGGTTCTTGGCGACCCGCACCATGGCGCAATCGTCGCGGGGGCCCAGCAGGACGTCCGTCCGGCCCGGCGCCGGCCGGGGCAACGTCCGCAGCAGCCGCTCGAGGCACCGCCGTTCTCCCAGCTCAGCCACATCCACGGGAGCGGGCTTATTTGGCGGCCTTGACCGATGCCCTGGCGGTGGCCCTGGCCGTGGGAAGCGTATGGCGGAGTTTGGGTTTGGGCTTGGACTCGTCTTTGGCCCGGCCGTTTTCATGCCGGCGCTTCAGCGCCGAGCGCAGCACGTCGTCCATCGTTTCCACGAGGGTGAGCTGCAGGCCGCGCCGCACGTGCTTGGGCACTTCGTCCAGATCCTTTCGATTGCGCTCGGGCAGCAGGACCGTTTTGATCCCGGCCCGTTTGGCCGCCAAGATTTTTTCCTTCAAGCCGCCGATGGGCAGCACGCGGCCCCGCAGCGTCACCTCCCCCGTCATGGCGACCTCCTTGGAGACCGGCGCGTTCGTGAGCGCGGAGGCGAGCGCGGTAGCCATCGTGATGCCGGCCGAGGGGCCGTCCTTCGGGATGGCGCCGGCGGGCACGTGGACGTGCAGGTCGTGCTTGGCGAAGGTGTCGGGCTTGATCCCCAGTTCTTTCACGCGCGAGCGCACGTAGCTGAGCGCGGCCTGGGCCGATTCCTTCATCACGTCGCCCAAGTGGCCGGTGAGCGTCAACTGCCCGCGGCCTTTCACCACCGAGGCCTCCACGTAGATGATGTCGCCGCCCGTCTCCGTCCAGGCGAGCCCGGTCGCCACGCCCACCTCGTCCCGCTCCTGCTCCGCCTCGGGCAAAAATTTCGGCGGCCCCAAATACCGATGGATGTTGGACGCGCCGATCTTGGGGCTGATCTCCTTCCCTTCGGCGATTTTCCGGGCGATTTTCCTGATGACATTCGCGATCTCGCGCTCCAGATTGCGCACGCCGGCCTCGCGCGTGTACTGCGCGATGATGGCGCGCAGCGCGGCATCGGAGAAGACGATCTGCTCCGGCTTGAGGCCGTGCTCGGCGAGCTGGCGCGGGATGATGAAATTGCGGGCGATCCCCGCCTTTTCCTCCGTCGTGTAGCCGGAGATCTGAATCACCTCCATCCGGTCCCGCAGGGCCGACGGAATTGGATCCATCAGGTTGGCCGTGGTGATGAACATGACGTTGGACAGATCGAACGGCACGCCCAGATAATGGTCCGAGAAGGCGTTGTTCTGCTCCGGATCGAGCACTTCCAGCAAGGCGGCGGAGGGGTCGCCGCGGAAATCCATGCCGATCTTGTCGATCTCGTCCATCATGAAAACGGGATTGTTGGAACCGGCCTGCTTGATGCCCTGAATGATCCGGCCCGGCAGCGCCCCGACGTAGGTCCGCCGGTGGCCGCGGACTTCCGCCTCGTCCCGGATGCCGCCCAGCGACACCCGGACGAACTCCCGGCCCAGCGCGCGCGCGATCGAGCGGCCCAGCGAGGTCTTGCCGACGCCCGGCGGGCCGACGAAGCAGAGGATCGGCCCCTTCATCTTCTCCTTCAATTTGCGCACGGCCAGATATTCCAGGATGCGGTCTTTGACCTTCTCCAAGTCGTAGTGGTCGTGGTCGAGGATCTTCTTGGCCGCCTTGATGTCGAGCACGTCCTTGGTCTTTTTGCTCCAGGGCAGCTCCACCATCCACTCCAGGTAGGTGCGCACGGTGGTCGCCTCGGCGCTGTCCGGGTGCATCTTCTCCAGCCGGCCGAGCTGCTTGTCGGCCTCCTTGAAGACCTTCTCCGGCATCTTGGCTTCTTTGATCCGCTTGCGGAACTCGTTGATCTCCTCGGCCCGCTCGTCCGATTCGCCCAACTCCTTTTGGATCGCCTTCAACTGCTCGCGCAGAAAATATTCCCGCTGGGTCTTGTCCATTTCGCCCTTGGCCTCGGCTTGGATCTTCTGCTGCATGGTGAGCAGCTCCAGCTCCTTGGCGAGCAGGTCGTTCACCCGCCGCAGGCGGGCGAGCGGATCGACCGTCTCCAGCACCTCCTGGGCGGCTTCCACCTTCAGCCCCAGGTTGGAGGCGACCATGTCGGCTAAACGGCCGGGATCTTCGAGATTCTCGACCAGCGCCAGGACGTCGGGCAGCAGCACCCGGCCGAAGCCGACGACCTTGTCCAATTGGTCGCGGACGGCGCGGATGAGCGCCTCGCTCTCCACGCTCATCTCGCCCGGCTTCGGCTCCTTGAGGCGTTCGATCGTGACCCGGTAAAAGGGCGCGGTCTGCAGAAAGCCGGTGACCTTGGCCCGGGCCAGCCCCTGGACGAGGATTTTCGTGCGGCCGTCGGGCAGCTTGAGCATCCGCATGATCATGCCAACGGTGCCGGTCGCATGGATGTCGTCGGGCTTCGGCTGCTCGACGTCCAGCGACCGCTGGGCCGCCAGGATCACCATGCGGTTGTTCGCCAGCGCCTCGTCGATCGCCTTGATCGACAGGTCGCGGCCGACGAACAGCGGCAGCACCATCGCCGGGAAGACGACGATGTCCCGGATCGGCAGCAGCGGCAGGGTCTGGGGAATTTCGACCGGTTGTTCCGGTTCGGCGACGTTGGCCATCAGTCTTCCTCTCGGGGGCCGGCGATCGGCACGGCGATCGCGGTGTTGCGCCGGTCCCGGATCTTCGGCAAATGGACGGTGAGCACGCCCCGCTCGTACCGGGCCGAGGCGCGGTTCGCGTCGACGGCCGCCGGGAGCGGCACCGGCCGGGAAAATTCCTCGTGGCACCGTTCCATCTGCAGGTAGTGGCCCTGCACGGGGCGGGGCCGGCAGCGCCCCTCGATCCGAAGCTGCCGGTCCGTCACCATCACGCGCAGGCTGGCCGGATCGGCGCCGGGCAGGTCCGCCTCGATAATCACGTCCCCGGCGGTCTCATACAAATCAATGGGCGGCGCCGCGTGCGCGCCCTTCATCAACCCCATCGTGACCCGGTGCATGGAATGGCTCGTCTCCTCGCGGAACGGCCGGGCCGGTCAGCCGGCGGCGGCCGGCAGGCGCTGCAGGAACTGCCGGAAGGCCCGGCCCAGCTCGGGATGCTTCAGCCCCAATTCGACCGTCGCCTTCAAGAAACCAAGTTTGTCGCCGGCGTCGTACCGCTGGCCGATCAGCTTCCACCCGAAGAGGCCCTCCGTCATGGCGCACTGGCGCAGGGCGTCGGTCAACTGAATTTCGCCTCCATGGCCCGGCTGCAGCGTGCGCAGCCAGCCGAAAATCGACGGCGTGAGCACGTAGCGGCCGATGATCCCCAGCCGCGACGGCGCCTGGCTGGGCGCCGGTTTTTCCACCAGCGTGGAGACCTCGTAGAGATGCCGGTCCACCATGCGCCCCTTGATCACGCCGTAGCGTCGCACTTCCTTTCGCTCCACCGGCTGCACGGCCACGACCGGCCGTCCGAAGCGCTCATAAATTTTCATCAACTGCAGGATCGCCGGCACCGGCGTGGCGATGACGTCGTCGCCGAGCAGCACGGCGAACGGCTCGCCGCGCAAAAAGGGCTCCGCGCAGAGGATGGCGTTGCCCAATCCCTTGGGATGGGGCTGGCGCACGTAGCAGATGTTCGCCAAGCGGGTGAGCCGCTGCAATTCCAGCAGCAGCCGCACTTTGCCGTTTGATTTGAGCAACTGCTCCAGCTCGGTCGCCGCGTCAAAGTGATCCTCGATGGCCCGCTTGCCGCGGCCGGTCACGATGATAATTTCGGTGATGCCGGCCGCCACCGCCTCTTCCACGACGTACTGAATAATGGGCTTGTCGACCAGCGGCAGCATTTCCTTGGGGGAGGCCTTGGTGGCCGGCAAAAAACGGGTGCCCAGGCCGGCGGCGGGGATCACGGCCTTGGTAATGCGATGCGAAAATGGCGCTGGCCGCGATGCTCGACGCATAACGCGATTGTATGGGCAGCAGACGAGAAAAGTCAATCGACGGTAAACTTCTTGTACAGCGCTTCCACTTGCCGGCGGACCTCGTCGGGCGTCCGGCCCCCGTCGATCCAGTCATCGGCCCGCCGCCGCTTTTCCGACGCCGGCCATTGCGCGCGCACGCGCCGCAGCGCCGCGTCCCGGTCGAGGCCGTCGCGGGCCATCAGCCGGGCCGCCTGCGTCTCCTCATCGGCGGTCACCGCGACGGTGCGGTCTACCAGCCGGTCGGCGCCCGTCTCGAAGAGCAGCGGCACCACGAGCACGATCAGCGCCTTGGGGGCGGCCGCCTCGATGGCCGAGCGCCGCCGGGCTGCCTCGGCGAAAATCAGCGGGTGCAGGATCGCTTCCAGCCGGGCCCGTTGAGCGGAGTCGCCAAAGACGAGGGCGCCCAACCGCCGCCGGCTGATGGCCGGAGGGGACGGCCCGTTGCGGTCCAGGATGTCGGGCCCGAAGGCCGCCAGCACGGCCTCGTAGCCGGCCCGCCCGGGCTCCAGCAGCTCATGGGCCAGCTCGTCCGTGTCGATAATATGGGCGCCCAGCCGCTGAAAATGGCCGGCCACCAGGCTCTTGCCGCAGGCGATGCCGCCCGTCAAACCAACGACCATGGCCCTCTCCGTCAAAGGCGAGAAATATTGTAGCACACAATTCCTCGTCGTCGGTTTGACGGAGGATACCCCCTCTGATAGACTCATCCACGAGGTTTTATGTCGTCATTTTCCCTCATAAAAACCCTGCAGGCCAACATCGGCCAGGTGATCAAGGGCAAGGATGAGATCATTGAGCTGGCCGTCACCACCCTGCTGGCCCGCGGCCATCTGCTCATCGAAGACGTGCCCGGGGTCGGCAAAACGACGCTGGCCCAGGCGCTGGCCCGCTCCCTTTCCTGCAGCTTCCGCCGGGTCCAATTCACCAGCGACCTGCTGCCCTCCGATATTATCGGCGTGACGATTTTCAATCAGCAAACCCAGACGTTTGAATTCAAGCAGGGCCCCCTCTTCGCCAACATCGTCCTGGCCGACGAGATCAACCGGACGACGCCGAAGACCCAAAGCAGCCTGCTGGAGGCGATGAATGAGATGCAGGTGTCGGTGGACAACCGCACCTATCCGCTGCCCAGGCCCTTCATGGTGATGGCGACGCAAAACCCGATGGAATACCACGGCACCTATCCGCTGCCGGAGTCGCAGTTGGACCGATTTTTGATGCGGATCCGCATGGGCTATCCGGATGAGGCGCACGAGCGGGAGATCCTGAGCCGCCCGCATCTGAGCCACCCCGCGTCGATGCTCAACCCCGTCCTGACGATCGACGAGCTGATCGGCCTGCAGGAGAAGATCGACCGGATCCGGATCGACGACAGCTTGGTCGACTATTTGCTGGCGATCGTGCGGGCCACGCGCCAGACCGATCAGCTCCAGTTGGGCGCCAGCCCGCGCGGCGCGATTCTGCTCTACCGGGCCGCCCAGGCGCACGCCTTCGTGCAGGGGCGCGACTACTGCCTGCCCGACGACATCAAGCGGCTGGCGGCGCCCGTGCTGGCGCACCGGCTCATCGTCTCCAGCCGCATCGAGCCGGGCCCGTCGGGTGACCGCGAAGCCGAGCGGGTCCTGGAGGAATTGTTGTCGGCCATCCCCGTCCCGCTCTGACGGAGGCCGCCGCCCGTGCGCTGGCTCGAGCGACTGCTGCGATACCGCCGCCGGTCGTTGACCTTCACGCCTCTGGGCATTCGGTTCGTCCTGGTGACGCTGGCCGTCGGGCTGGCGGCGATCAATACGGGCAATAATCTGCTCTACCTGGTGCTGGCCCTGCTGCTGAGCCTGATCACGCTCTCCGGGATTCTGTCCGAGCAATGTTTGCGCCGGCTGGCGGTGGTCCGGCGGATGGCGCCGATGGTCTTTGCATCGGAGCCCGCCTCCGTCAGCATCGTGGCAACCAACCAGAAGCGCCTGTTCCCGTCGTTTCTGCTCCACCTGGGCGAGGCGGAGGGCGCCGGCCGGACCGCCGGCGGCGCGGATTCGCCGATTCTGGTCCTGCCGCCGGGCGCCTCGCGCTCGGTGACCCACCGCGTGACCTTTGCGCGGCGAGGCCTTCATCATCTGGAGGGCGCTGTGGCGAGCACGAAATTCCCGTTCGGCCTCTTCACCAAGCGATTGCTGATGCCGCTGCCGCAGGAGGTCCTGGTCTTTCCGGCGCTCCTGCCGGGCGACGCGCTGGCCGGGCTGATCAATCCGGCGGGCCAGGAGCTGGAGCGCGCCCGCCGGGGCCATGGCAGCGGCTTCTTCGCATTGCGCGATTATACGGACGGCGACGACGCCCGGGCGATCCATTGGAAAAGCTCGGCCCGGCAGGCGAAGCTGCTGGTGCGGGAAGTGGACGAAGAGGAGCACCGGCAGATGATGCTCGTGATGGACCGGCGCTGGCCGGCCGACGCGGCCTCCCCACGCGAGCTGGCCCTCTATCAGGCCCGGTTCGAACGGGCGGTCAGCCTGGCCGCCACGCTCGCCGTCGAGTGGACGCGCCGCGGCTGGCGGCTGGGCGTGCTCACCGATGGGATTCATCTGTCGCCCGCTCCCGGCCGGGCCCATCTGCTTCGGCTGCTGCGGGCATTAGCTCTGGCGCCGCCGCTCGGCAGCGAAGCCCC
>JBFMAJ010000103.1:0-7059 GCA_040755775.1 Nitrospirota bacterium | reverse complement strand
GACGCCGGCGGCCGGGGCCGCGCCTTCCGCGCCGGTGATGCCGCCGGTCGCCGGCGTTGTCGGCTCGGCATGGCCCGCTGCTCGACGCGGTGATGAACGACTGCGGGAACAGGCGCTTTTGTGCGAGATCATCGCGATCGTTCGCCCCTCCAAACGGATCTCGACCCGGAAGGCGCTGGAAGCGGCCGGCGTCATCGGCTATACGACCTACGGTGTGATGGGCCGGAGCCGGCAGCGCGGACTGAAATTCTCGGCCGGCGAGCAAAGCGGCCCGGCCCAGCCTCCGGCGATCAAGTTTCTGCCCAAGCAGCTCTTTTCGATCGTGGTTGACGCGTCGCAGGTGAAGGCGGCGGTGGCGGCTATCATCACGGCCAACAAGAGCGGCAAGGGCGGCCAGTATGGCGATGGGAGGATTTTTGTCCTGGCCGTCGACCAAGCGGTTCGCGTGAGCACCGATGAGCGGGGCGGCGCGGCCCTATGAGCAGTGCTCCTCAAGTGATGATTCGCGCCGTGATCCGGCCGGAGCGGGAGGCCGAGGTCCTGGGCCGGCTGGAAGCGGCGGGTTTCTATGCCATGACAAAGACGCCCGTGCTCGGACGGGGCGAGCAGCGGGGCATTCAGGTCGGCGCCGTGAGCTACGACGAACTGGCGAAGTTGATGCTGATACTTGTTGTTGACGAAGCTGATCTCTCACGAGCGGCGCGGGCGATTGAAGAAGGCGCCCGCACAGGTCATCACGGGGACGGCAAAATTTTTGTCCAAAAGGTCCGGGAGAGTTACACGATCCGGAGCGGAACGCGGGATTGACGGGGCGGGAGGTGTGTCACCCATGACAGCGCTGATGAAATCGATTCGCAGCGGCCATCCGGGGTCGCTGTTCGCCGCCTTTCTCTATTTTGACATCAGCTTCATGGTCTGGGTCTTGCTGGGGCCCCTGGCCGTCTATATCTCGAAGGAGATGGCGTTGACCGCAACGCAGAAAGGCCTGCTCGTGGCCCTTCCCCTCCTCAGCGGCGCCCTGTTGAGGGTTCCTGCCGGCATTCTGACCGACCGGATCGGACCCAAAAAGGCTGGGATCATCGGCATGCTGCTCACGATCATCCCGCTGCTGTGGGGATGGCGGTTTGCCGAGGGGTTGGCGGATGTGGCGGCGGTCGGCCTGTTGCTGGGCGTCGCCGGCGCCAGCTTTGCGGTGGCGCTGCCGCTGGCCAGCCGCTGGTACCCGCCGGAGCATCAGGGCATCGCCATGGGGATCGCGGGCGCCGGCAACAGCGGCACGGTCATCGCCGCGCTCCTGGCGCCACGGTTGGCTGAAGCCGTGGGTTGGCAGGGGGTGCTGGGGCTGGCTGCGCTGCCGATCCTGCTGACCCTCGTGCTCTTTACATGGATCGCGCAAGACAGTCCCCACCAGCCGCCGCCCAAACCGCTTGCCGATTATTTGACGGTGTTACAGGAGAGGGACATCTGGTCGTTTAACGCGCTCTACAGCATTACCTTCGGCGGCTTTGTCGGCCTGGCCAGTTTTCTGGTGATTTTCTTTGTCGATCAATACCACCTGGCCAGAGTGACGGCCGGAACGTTGACGGCGGTCTGCGTCTTTGCCGGAAGCTTTTTCCGGCCGGTCGGCGGCTATCTGGCGGACCGCTTCGGCGGCGTCGCCGTGCTGAGTCTTCTCTATGGGCTCGCCGCGGGCTGCTTGTTCGGCGTGGGCAGCCTGCCGCCGTTGATTCCGGCGACCGCGCTGCTGTGGCTGGGCATGATGGGGTTGGGGATGGGGAACGGCGCCGTGTTTCAACTGGTTCCCCTGCGCTACCGGCATGAGATCGGGGTGGTGACCGGCATCGTCGGCGCCGCGGGCGGCATCGGCGGCTTTTTCCTGCCCACGGCACTGGGCGCGCTCAAGGATCTAACCGGCTCCTATGGCACGGGCTTTGTGGTCTTCGGCCTGGTGGCCGCGTCGGCGCTCGTGGCCCTGCAACTGCTCTATCGATTGAATTGGCGGCGCTCATGGCTGGCGCCGTCCAGGGAGTCTGTCACGCTGGTGTCTGCTCCATCGCTTCAAGTTCCTGCGGGACGGGTTCAGATGGAGGTGGTGTTTGGAGGGTAGCGGGACGAAGAGGCTCGTCGTCATCGGCAACGGCATGGCGGGGGTTGCCGCGGTTGAGGAATTGTTGGCGCTCCAAGCGGGCCCGGATGCGCCGGCGATCTCGATCACGATCTTCGGCGAAGAACCCCACGTCAACTACAACCGGATTTTGCTCTCGGACGTGCTGGCGGGGCGGCGGCCGGTCGAGTCGATCTATCTGAATTCGCCGGCATGGTATGAGGAGCATCGGATTGATCTTCGGAGGGGGGTGCGGGTGACGGCGATCGACCCGGCCCGGCAGTGCGTCACCGACTCCACGGGCGCCGTTACCTCCTACGACCGGTTGCTGATCGCCGTCGGCGCGGCCCCCTTCATCCCGCCGATTGCCGGCGTGGAGAAGCCGGGCGTTTTTGTTTTCCGGGCGATCGAGGATACGGAGAAGATTATCGCCCGGGCGCGGAAGAGCCGGCGGGCCGTCGTGATCGGCGGGGGACTCCTGGGGCTGGAAGCGGCCCGCGGGCTGATCAACTATGGCGTGTCGGTCACCGTGGTCCATCTGGTCGACCGGCTCATGGAGCAGCAGCTCGATCCGGTCGGCGGCGCCATGCTCAAACGGGAGATCGATCGGCTGGGGATCGAGGTGCGGCTCAACAGCTCGGCGGTTGAAATTTGCGGGGAGGGCGCGGTGGAGGCCGTCCGGCTCGCATCGGGCGAGCGATTGCCGGCCGACATGGTCCTCATCTGCACGGGCGTGAGGCCCGATCTGGCATTGGCCATACAGGCCGGCCTGAAGACGAACCGCGGGATTGTGGTCAACGATCAGATGCAGGCCAGCGCGGCCGGGATTTATGCCGTGGGGGATGTGATCGAGCACCGGGACCGCTGCTACGGGCTGGTCGCCCCCCTTCGGGACCAGGCGCGGGTGGCGGCGCGGATGCTCGCCAGGGATTTATACGGGCTCAATCGTTCCGCCCCGGAGCCCGCCTACGAAGGCACGCGCTGCGCGACGACGCTGAAGGTCGCCGGCGTGAATTTAACTTCGGCGGGAGAGTTTATTTCTGCTCCGGGGGGCGGGGATGGATGCGAAGAGTTGGTGATGGTCGATACTCAAGCCTCCATCTACAAAAAGCTCGTGTTCAGAAGCCATCGGCTGGTCGGGATGATCCTCCTGGGCGATACCCGGGAGGGCCCCCGGCTCTTCCAACTGATCCAGAGCGGCGAAGAGCTGTCGGCCAAACAGAAAGAACAACTACTTGGCCGGGCCGCGGGTGACGGCGCTGTTGCCGGTTCGGCCTCCCCGATCGCCTCGATGGCCGACACGGATCTGATTTGCAATTGCCACGGCGTGACCAAAGGGACGATTCTCCGCGCCATTCAGGAGAACGGGCTCAAGAGCCGTGATGAAGTCGCTCAGCGCACGAACGCCTCCACCGGCTGCGGTAGTTGCGCTCAGCTGGTGGACGATTTGCTGGCGGAGAGGAAACCGAAACCATTGACGGGGATAGATTTGAAATCTGTCTCCGTCAGTAAAGCGGGCTTGCCGACGAGCGCGCCCGATCCCGTTCACGGTAAAGCCGTTCAGGGTGAACCATTGCCGGCAGGAAAACCGCTCACGGGCTATCCGCTCGCCTATCCTCGCGCGCTCGAGGTGGAACGGATCAAACGGGAAGGGCTTGGGCTCGATTTCGACAAGATTCGAGAGCAGGGCGTGCTGGCGCTGACCGAGGATGACTTCTATCGGCTGAAGACCTACGGCGTCTGCAGCCAGAAGCATCCCGGCTACTTTATGCTCCGGATCCGGATTCCCGGCGGCCGGGTGACCGCCCGTCAATTAACGGTGTTGGCGGAGCTGGCCGACACGCACGGCCGGGGCTGGGGCCACCTGACGACCCGGCAGAATCTGGAGCTGCACTGGGTCCGGTTGGAGGAGGTGCCGGCGATCTGGGAACGGCTTGAAACCATCGGCCTCTCGACCCGGTCGGCCTGCGGCCATACGCTGCGCAATGTGATGGCCTGCCCGCACGCCGCCACCAGCCCGCATGCGTTGATCGACGCGCAGCCCTGGGCCAAGGCGGTCACCGACTATTTTGTGACACGATCCGATCTGATCAATCCCGCGATGCCCAATCGGCTCAATATCTATTTTGCCGGTTGCGCCGATTGCGCCGCGCATGCGCAGATCAACGACATCGGATTCGCGGCCGTGAGACGGGAAGGAATGATCGGGTTTGAATTATGGGCGGGGGGCAGCCTCGGCGCTCATCCGATCCTTGGATTCAAGCTCAAGGAGTTTCTCGCGCCGGAAGAGGTGCTGCCGGCCTGCCAGGCGATGTTTGAAATTCACACCAAGTACGGCAACCGGAACAAGGCCAAATCGCGGTTAAAGTTCCTGATCGAGCAGTGGGGACGGGAAAAATTCGCCTCGGTGTTTGACCGATTCTTCGAATCGAAGCGGAGCCTGCCGGAGAATCGGGCGTTTCGATTGCCGACGGTGGTTGACGGGGAGCAACCGCCCGTTCCGGCCAAGCGGCTCTGTGCCGCGGTGATGCGCTCATTCACCGGCGCACTGCCGGAGGGCTGCTTTCCCCAGCGGCAACCCGGCTATGCGCGGGTGGCTATTCACGTTCCCCTGGGAGAGGTTCGCGCCGCGCAGCTTGCCGCTCTGGCTCAAGTCGCTCGACGATACGGCAACGGCGAAATCCATTTCACGAAGGATCAGGATGTCGAGCTGCACTGGGTCGAAGCCCGATGGACCCGCCGCGCGGCGCGGATGCTGGAGCGGGCCGGCCTCTCGCTGAAGGGGCAGCGGAGCGAACTCCGGGTGGTCGCCTGCCCGGGAACGGAATTTTGCGTCCTGGCGGTGACCAACGCTCAGGGCGCCGCCAAGGAGCTGCTCAAGACGTTGCAGCCGCGCGATCCTGCCATTGCCCAGTTGCTGCGGGGTGTATCGATCGCCATTTCAGGCTGCCCCAATAGTTGCGCCAAACATCAGATCGCCGATATCGGGCTGGCTGGGACGATGACGACGGTCGGTGAGGAGCGGCGCTACTCCTATTTGCTCTATCTTGGCGGCCGCCTGAATGGCACGATCCGGCTTGGTGAAGTGGCGCGCAAGGGGATGACGGAGGAGATGGTGGTCCCGACGGTGGAGGCGCTGTTGGCGCTCGTCGCCGAGCAGCGGCAAGCGGGCGAGTCTTTTCAGGAGGTCATCGACCGGGTCGGCGTCCAGCCAATCGGCGCCTTGTTAGAGCAGCGGCTGGCGCCGTTTGCGCCGCACGCCGCCGCGACGGTGGAAATGAACCCGGATCTTGTGGAGGCTAAAGTATGAAGATGATTCAAGCGCTGGTCCGGCCGGAAAAGTCGCACGAGGTCGTTGACAGCTTGGAGAAGGCCGGCATTCATGCATTCACCCGGCTGGAGGTCTTTGGGCGGGGCCGGCAGAAAGGGATCCAGGTGGGGCTGGTCCGGTATGAGGAGCTAGCCAAGGTGTGGCTCATGATCGCGATCGATGATGAGGAGGCCGATCGGGTGATGGAGACGATCAAAATCGCCGCCCGCACCGGCAACCCCGGCGACGGGAAGCTGTTTCTTTCATCCTTGGAAGAAGTTCGGACCATTCGGACCGGTGAAACTGCCCGGTCACAGCCGCCGGAGGCGACGGGCTGATGCGAACCAAAACAACGCTCGCGCCATCTCCCGTGCGGGAGTCCGTTTCATTTCAGGAGGCGCTGGAGCTGATCCTCGATGCGGCAATGCCGCTCGGCCCGGTCGAGAAACGATGGAATGAGGCGCTGGGTGATGTGTTGGCCGAGGATATGGTGTCGTCTGAACCGTCGCCCGCGTTCGATCAATCCTCGGTGGATGGCTATGCCGTGCGGGCCGAGTCGGTCGGCGCCGCTTCGGCCGATCAGCCGGTCACGCTGGCCGTGATCGATGAGGTGGCGGCCGGGACCGTGCCGCAGAGGGCGCTCGCCCCCGGGACGGCGATCCGGGTGATGACGGGCGCGGCGATTCCATCCGGCGCCGATGGCGTCGTGCCGATCGAGCAGGCCAACGAGCAGGGCCCGGTCACCGTGGCGATCCTTGCGCCGGCGAAATCGGGCGATCACATCCGGCGGGCCGGCGAAGATATCCGGCCGGGGATGCGGTTGCTGCAGGCCGGCACGCGGCTGACCCCGGCCCGGCTCGGCCTCCTGGCGTTACTGGGTCGGACGACGGTGAAGGTTCACCGGAAACCCTCGGTGGCGATTCTGTCGACCGGAAATGAGTTGGCCGACGTCGGAGGGCCGCTCTCGTTGGGAAAAGTCCGCAACGTCAACTCCGCCATGCTGGGCGCGCTGGTGAGCGAGCTGGGCTGCCCGGCGGCCGATCTGGGGCTGGTCCGCGATGACCTGCCGGCCATCTGTTCGAAGCTGGCGGCCGGTTTGTCGCACGACGTGGTGATCACCTCCGGCGGTGTGTCCGTGGGCCGCCATGACCATATGCTGGAGGCCATGCAACACTGCGGAGTGGAGTTGCTCTTCTGGAGGGTGAGAATCAAGCCGGGGATGCCGCTCGTGGTCGGCCGATCCGGGCGAACGCTCTGGTTTGGACTCCCGGGCAATCCGGTCTCGGCGCTGGTGAACTTCGTGCAGTTCGTCAAGCCAGCGCTATTGAAAATGATGGGCGCGCGGAGTCCGCTCGAGCGAGTCGTCGTGCCGGCCGTGTTGGAGCAGATGATTTTCAAAGACGACCGGAAGCGCCACTTCCACCGGGTGGTTGTTGAGCGCGGCCCGGACGGTTTTCGGGCCCGATCGAGCGGCAGGCAGGGCTCCCACATGATGGCGTCGCTGGCGAGGGCGAACGGGTTGGTCGCCATTCCTGAAGAGAGCGCCGGTTTTCCGGCCGGCCGGGTCGTCGACGTGGAGCTGCTCTGATGGCCGGCCGGACGATCTCCGTGGCCGTGGTGACGGTGAGCGACCGGGCGGCCCGCG
>JBFMAJ010000102.1:0-7110 GCA_040755775.1 Nitrospirota bacterium | reverse complement strand
GGCTGCGCAAGCCGAACTGGTAAAAATGGCCGAAGTTATTCCGCCGGCTGGTGCGCAGATCATAGGCGAAGCCGGTTACGAGCAGGCTCTCGTCCAATTTTCCCGCGGCCGAGACGCGCAGACGGCGGCCGTTGCAAACGGCGCCCTTGCCCCGGATGGCGCTGAACAGCTCCCGGCGAACCGGATCATAGACGACGCCGACGGCCATGCGGCCGTTCATCTCCAGGCCGATCGACACACAATAGAAGGGAAAACCATGGGCGTAGTTGGTCGTGCCGTCAAGCGGATCGACGAACCACGTCGCCCCGCGATCCATGGCCCCCACGGGGCCGCCGCTCCCCTCCTCGGCCACGATCAGATGATCGGGAAACGCGGCCCTGATCCGCCGCACGATCAACCGCTCGGCCCGCTGATCGGCCTCGGTCACCAGATTGACCGCCCCTTTGTACCGCACCGCCATCCGCCCGCGGCGGACCCGGCCGCTCAACTCAATGAGCAGACGGCCCGCCGCCTTTGCCGTCGAGACGGCCAGGCGATGGTACGGGAGCAGCGTTGAAACCGACATGGTTGTAGCATACAGCCCGCTCACGGTAAAGACAAGCCGGCAAAGACAATTGCGCCGGGCCCGGCGGCGTGTTACGATCGCGCGCCTGGGGGTGCGAGCGATGGAGCCGTTGGGGCTGGTCCTGGTCACGACTTTTCTGTACGGCCTCCGCCACGGGATCGATTGGGACCACATCGCCGCCATCACGGACATTACCAGCTCGGCTGGAACGGACAAGGCGCGCACGGAGGCCGCGCGCGCCGGCTGGCGGATGCTGGGGCTCTCCACCCTCTACGTGCTGGGCCATGCCGCCATGGTGGTGGTGCTGGGCTCGGCCGCGCTGCTGGCGCATCGGCTCCTACCCGAGTGGATCGATCCCATCCTTGAGAAAATCGTCGGGGCGACGCTGCTGCTCCTGGCCGCCTGGGTCTTCTATTCGCTGACGCAATACCTACGCGGCCGGGCCGAGTTCCGGCTGCGCAGCCGCTGGATGTTGCTTTTTTCCGGCATTGCCTACCTCTGGCACCGGCTGCACGCGCGATTGGAAGGCATCGCGCACGGCCACCGGCATGACCATGAGCCGGCGCATGATCACACCCATGAGCACGAGCACAAATTGATGCAGTACGGGCCGTGGACGGCCTTTCTCGTGGGCGTCATCCACGGCATCGGCGCGGAGACCGGCTCGCAGGTGCTCCTGATCGCCGCCGTGGGCGGCGCCGGCGGCCCCGAGCCGGGGCTGCTGCTCATGGCGAGCTTCGTGCTCGGCCTGATCCTCAGCAACAGTTTAATTGTCGCCGCCGCCGCGGCCGGCTTTCTCGGGGCGCAGAGCCACCGCGGCGTCTATCTGGCCGTCGGCGTGGCCGCCGGCCTCTTCAGCCTGATCGTGGGGCTTTATTTTGTGACCGGCCGCGCCGCCTCCCTGCCCGATCTGCCGGCGCTGTTCGGCCGAGGCTAATGAGGCTCAGTCTGCATCCCTTAGCTTGACTTGCCGTCCCAACTACGGCATCATCGCGTTCTGTCATGGAAACGATTCGCGTTCAGTATGACATCGCCGCCGCGGACGTCGCCCGGGCGGCGCGGCTGGTGGCGCGCGAGCAGAGCCTCGGCGTGCGGGTCACGCAGTATGAGCACAAACGGGTCAAGGCGATGGAAGCGGCCGTCACCATGGTGCGCCGGGGCAAGCAGCGTGCGCGGGTCACGATCGACGTCGTCTCCGAGCCGATCCAGTCGGCCTACGGCCTGATCCTCTCGATCGCGGGCGAAATCTCCTGCCTGAACGCCCTGCGCACGATCCAGCTCGTCGACTTCGAACTGCCGCCGCGGCTGACGCGGTTGCTGGGCGGCCCGCGCTTCGGCGCCGAAGGATTGCGCCGCCAACTGGGCATTGCGAACCGGCCGATCTTCGTCTCAGTCGTCAAACCATCGCAGGGCCTCTCGCCCAAGGAATTCGGCAACCTCGCCTACGAGTGTTTCGTCGGCGGCATCGACATCTGCAAGAGCGACGAGCTGCTGCAGGAAGAGCGGGGTGATTATCTGGCGCGCGTGCGCGCCTGCGTGGAGGCGGCGCAGCGGGCCGAGGCGGAAACAGGCGAGCCGAAGCGCTTCATGGTGCACGCCGTCGGGCCGGCCGAACGGATCCGCTCGCTCTATGAAGAGGGCGCGGCCGCCGGCGCCGGCATCGCGATGTTCGCGCCCGCGGCGATCGGCTTTCCCCTCTATCACGCCCTCACGTCGCTGGGCCGGCTGCCGGTGATGGCCCACATGGCGATGAGCGGCTGGCTCTGGCAGCGCCACGGGATGAGCGTGGCCGCCTGGGCCAAATTTTGCCGGCTGCTCGGCTCCGATGTCATTCTTTATCCGGCGCTGGCCGGCTCGCTCAAGGCGACGCGGGCCGACGTAGAAACAGTCAAGACCATCTGCGAGATCGACTGGGACGGGCTGCGGCCGTCATTGCCCGCCATCGGCGGCGGCCAGCACGCCGCGACGTTAGACGTGCATGCAAAGCTCTTCGGCCGGGACTTTATTTTCCTGTGCGGCGGCGGCGTGGTGGGCCATCCGAAGGGGGCGCGCTCGGGCGCCCGGTCGGTGCGGCAGGCTTGGGAGGCCGTGCAGGCCGGAATTCCCTTCAAGCGATACGCCAAGCAGGCGCCGGAGCTGGCCGCCGCGCTCACAGCGTTTGCCCGATATATCTAGAGCGACCCTTCCTGCTCGGCCGCGTCGTCCCGCTCGGCCAGCCGGTGGAAGATCGGCGAGCCGTGGTGGTGCACCATCAGCCACCGGTCCGCCTCCGCCGGCTCCAGGCCGTTGGAATTCTCCGCCCGCCGGACAAAGACGTTGGTCGCCAGCACCTGCGTCTCCTGCGGCGTTTCATCGACCAGCGCCGTGATCCGCTCGACGCAGACCACCCAGGCGATCGAGCCCTGCACCGCAATGCGCGGCTCGGCGATCTGAAACACCATCGACCGGGTATTGTTGAAAATGCGCACCCAACTGTCGCGGATCGCGGGCCAGCCGGCCAGGCGGGGCCAGCCGGGATGGATGCATTGCACCCGCTCATCGTGCAGCCAGACGACGTCCATTTCCCGGATGTTCAGGTGCTCGAACGCGGTATAAAATCGCTGATTGGCCAGAAAGACGGCGCGATGCTCTCGGACGGTATCCAGCTCAGCCATGGGCGACCCGATCGAGGATGATGAGCGCATGGTAGCAACTTACCGGGCTGAAATCAATCGCGGCGCGACGACGCAGGACTGCAAAAATTGACCCCTTTGGGTCATTTTGCTAGACTGAGCCATGCGTCGCGCGCTCATGCTCGCTTCGATTCTGCTTTTCCTTGCCCGGCCGTCGTCGGCCGCCGACCCGCTGATCGTCGAAGAGGGCAACGACGTTTCCATCGAATACACGCTCTCGACCAAGGACGGCGAGATCATCAACAGCAACGTCGGAGGCGACCCGTTCACCTACCGGCAGGGCTCCAAGAGCTTGGAGTGCATGGCCGGCCTGCAGAAGCGGCTGGCCGGCCATCAGGCCGGGGAGAAGCTCTCCCTGCTGCTGACGCCGGATGAAGCCTGCGGACCGGTCAATCCGGCGGCGATCATCGAGCTGGAGCTGGACCTGATCCCCAAGCATGCCCGCAAGGTGGGCCAGCGGATCAAGACCATGGGGCCGCACGGCACGGAGCTGTCCGGCGTCATCAAGGAAGTGAAGGAAAGATCGGTCATCCTCGACGTGAATCACCCGTTGGCGGGCCAAACGTTGCGGTTCGACGTGAAAATCGTGCAGATCACCAAACGCGAGCCCGACCAGTTCATGGTTCCCCGGCCGCCGACGCCCCATTAGCCGCCATCGTGTGATCGATTCCTTCCGCCGGGGCGGCGCCCGTTGACACGACGATGCATCCGGTTCGCCGCCGCATCCTGACGCTCGCGCTGCCCGTCATCGCCAGCAGTCTGCTGGAACGGATGGTGCAGATCGTCGATATTTTTCTGGTGGGCGGCCTCGGCGCCGAAGCGATCGCCTCCGTCGGCCTGAGCCAGTTGCTGGTCTTCTTCGCCCTGAATCTGCTGGCCGGCCTCACGATGGGCGCCACGATCATGGTGGCGCAACTCTGGGGCGCGCAGCGGCGCCAGGAAGCGTCGCGCATCGCCTCGCAGTCGCTGCTGATCGGCGCGCTCGGCGCCGCCGGCTTGAGCCTGCTCGGGGTGTCGGCCGGCTTGGCCGGCGCCCGCCTGATGGGCGCCACGCCCCGGATGCTGGCGTTGATGGACGGCTACCTGCTGATCATTTTCAGCCTGTTCCTCTTCACCTTCATCGTCGATCAATTGATCGCCATCATGCACGGCGCCGGCGACACCCGCACGCCGATGATCGGCATCGTCATCGTCAACGTGCTGCACGTGCTGATCGCCTATCCGCTGATCTACGGCCATTGGGGCGCGCCGGCGCTGGGCGTGGAGGGCGCTGCGCTGGCGATCGGGCTGTCCGAGGCGGTCGGCGCCGTCTACCTGTTTCGAAGGGCCCGGGCCCAGGGCCACGTGGACGCCGGGCTGCTGCGCCGGCCGCTCGGCATCAGCATGGCGTCCGTTCGGCACCTGTTTCGCGTCGGGTTTCCCATCACGCTCGACCGCTTGCTGCAACAGACGTCTCAGATCGCCTATGCCAAGGTCATCCTGGGCTACGGCGCGGTGGTCTACGCCGCCCATCAGGTCGGCCTAAGCATCGAAGCGCTCTCCTTCATGCCCGGCAACGGTTTCGCCGTGGCGGCCGCCACCGCCGTCGGGCAAAGCATCGGCGCGCAAAAATTGGCCCAGGCCCGGATCGAGAATTGGGAGGCCAACCGGCTGGCCGTGATGCTGATGGCCGGCATGGGGCTGCTCTTTTTCTTCTTCCCCTACCTGCTGCTGCGGGCCTTCACGGCGGATGCGGCCGTCATCGCGTACGGCACGCTCTTTCTCAAAATCGTGGCCCTGCTGCAGATCCCGTTGGCGATCTCGATGGTCGTCTCCGGCTCGCTCAAGGGCGCGGGGGACACGCGCTTTCTGCTGATGGTCACGACGATCGGCGCCTGGCTGGTGCGCGTGCCGGCGGCCGTGCTGGGCGCGGCGCTGGGGCTGGCGATCGGCTGGATCTGGGCGGTGATGGTGCTGGACTGGACCGTGCGAATGGGCTTCGTCGTCTGGCGCTACCGGTCTGAACGGTGGCAGAGCTCGGCGATCTCTATGTAAGATCGTCCAGGAGCGAGCGCCGAGTGTCGAGCCCCAGCTCGGTGCTGGCTGTATAGTTCGGATGGTCGATTACAATCCGGGCGGCGAGCGCCGGATCGGCCAGCCGCCGCTGCTGCTCCGGCGTGAGCTGGAAGCGCAGGTAGTGAACGGCGCTCAACCGCTCCTCGTCGCTGTGGCCGGCCTCGAAGAGGGCGTCGCACCGCTCGCCCCCCGCCTCCAGCCGGACACGGCCGGGCTCGTCGATGCCCATCAGGCGGTCCAGAATCTCCTTGATCCGCTCTTGCTCGGTGATCTCGATGAAAAGCGTCGCGGACAATTCGCCCGGCTCCGGGATCAACTGATTGTAGACCTCCAGCTCTTCGAGAATTTTGCCCTCATCGGACAGCCGCTCCGCGCGCATCATCTCCTGGATCTGAAAGCGCATCGTCTCGCGGTTCTCGAAGACGAGCGTCATCAGCTCGCCCAGCGCGATGCGACGGCGCGCTTTGAGCGCGATGATCCGGCGGCGGAATTCGGCCCGCTCCCGCTCATAGTCGGGCAGCGGCGCAATATCGGCGAGAGACAGTTTCTTCATGGGGCGGCTCCATCGAGGCCGTAGGCGTGGTGGAGAATTTCAATCGGATGGCGGACCGGCCGGCCGGTCGCCTGCGTGATCTGGTTGCCGGCCAGGTTGCAATCGGAGGCAACCGCGTCGGGCGCGCCGGAGGCGACCCGGTCGAAGACCCGCTGGCCGATCTTCATCGATATGGGGAAAAATTCGGTCTGCATGCTCCAGGTGCCGTCATGGCCGGAGCACCATTCCATCAACTCCAGCGTGGCGCCCGGAATGAGGGCGAGCAGGTCGCGCGATTTGTAGCCCAGCTTTTGATCGCGCAAATGGCAGGGCAGATGATAGGCGATCCGGCCGGCCTGGCGCTGAAAATCGGTCCGCAGCGTGCCCCGGCCGTGCAACTGCATCAAATATTCGCACAGATCCATCGTGTGGTCGGCCAGCCGTTGCGCCTCCGGCGTGCCGACCAAGAAGGGATACTCTTTTTTGAGCATCAGGCTGCAACTGGGCATCGGCGTCACGATGCGATAGCCGCGCTCCACCCACGGCAGCAGCGCGGCGATGTTCGCCTGTGCCTTCGCGATCGCCCCGTCCAAATCCCCCACGCTCATCGAGGGCATGCCGCAGCAGCGCTGCTCGGGCCGTGCCACCTCCACGCCGTTGTGCTCCAGCACCTCGACGGCGGCCCGGCCGACCGACGGATAGGAATAATCGACCAGGCAGGAGGAGAAGAGCGCCACCCGCTCGCCGCCGCGCCCGGCCCGCGCCCGCCGGGCGAACCATTTGGGAAAGGTGTCGCGCCGATAGGGCGGCAGATGCCGGTCGCGATGGATATCCAGAACCGTTTCCAAGAGACGGCGGATGAGGCGGTTGGAGGCGGCCCAGTTGACCAGGGGCGCCAAGCCGGACGCCAGCGGGCCGACCCGGTCGGGATCCGACAGCCACCGGTCACGCAGCGACAAGCCCTTCGTCTTGGCCGCGACCGCCTTGGCCCGCACCATCAGCCGGGGAAAATCGAGCTCATAGTGATGGGGCGGCGTGTAGGGACACATGACAAAACCGCAGACATTGCAGTTCAGGCAGAGGTCGGCGACGCGATCAAGCTCCGGCCGGCTCAGGCGGTCCGTCTCGCCGCCCAGCTCGTCAATCCGGCGGAACATCGATGGGAAGGCCTCGCAGAGATTGAAGCAGCGGCGGCAGCCCTGACAAATGTCAAAGACCCGCCGCTCCTCCTTTTCCAGCGCGGCCGCGTCCCAAAAAATCGGCTGGGCCGGCGTCGGCAGTCGTTC
>JBFMAJ010000101.1:0-7126 GCA_040755775.1 Nitrospirota bacterium | reverse complement strand
AAACATCGCCTTCTTGAAATGGCGTGAATCCCTTTTTAACTTCAGAGAATGGACGTTCTTGACCGACATCGATTGAACCGTCACCAGCGCCGACGGCGGGCATTGGCACAAAAGAAACCATCAGGTTATCAGGTATTCCGTTTTTTTAAGGCGAGGGTTAACCTCCGCAACATCTTCAATGGTTGCAACAGACCAGCCCTTTGGAAGCTGTTCTGTGTTAGTTGCTTTCATGCCGCCAATGTCCCGTTTAATTCTTCAATAATCGGATTCAGCTTCTCCCCAAACACCTGATGCGCCTTGCCTAGGCCGCCCTGTTGCGCAAACGGGGCCAGATCAAAATCCTCCGCCTCCACGCTTAAATTCGCCGCCACGTGGTTGCGGATCATTTCGAGCCAGCGGCGCTGCTCATCGGTGAACTTCTTGCCGCCCTTCTCCTGCCCTGCCAGCCACGCCCTGAAGTTGGCCTCTACCCGCTCCGGGAACGGCACCAACTCATTGTCCCGATGAATGGCAAAGCGAACGAGAGAGACCAAGTCTGTCAGAATGCGCTTCCCGCTCGCGCCCTTGACCTTCGATTTGTCCAGCGCTTCGTACGCCCGCCAGAGCTGCGATTCGTTCCAGAGATAGGGCGGCTTCTCGATGGCGTCGGCCAGCTCTTTCACCGCCTCAAACGTCAGGCGCTGCTTGTAGGGCTTGCTGTAGAGGATTTGCAAGGCCGTGATTTCGTCTTTGTTCTCCTTGATGAATTGTTCAAACGACTGGACGATCTTCTTAGCCCGATCGAGCGCGGCTTGGGAAAAACCGGCCTCGATCACCTGATCCTGGCTGATGTGGTCGATGGTGATCTCATTTCTCCTTTTAATCTCAACCAGCAGCTCGCGCAGCTTCGGATCATGAAAGGGCTTCACCGCTTCCTGAAGCAATTTGTTCGTCGCCGCATGGACGGCGGCGTCGCCGGGATGACGGTCGGCCTCAACCGGAATACCGCGATCGCGCTTCGCCTGCTCAAGAGAGCGGTCGGGATTGACCGCCTCCACCAGCCGGCGGGTTAAATCCTTGACCGTCAGGCCGCCGCTGGCCTTGACGATCTGCCGTTCGTCATCAGCGCTCAAGCGATGCTCCATCCGGGCCAAGCGCGCCGCGATGGAGGTGAGCGTATCTTCTTCCATGTTGCCGAGGGCTACGGCTTGGAGGAGCTTTTCAAAGGCGATATTCGGCTTTTTCTCCATGGGCCGGGCGTCGGTCATGTCCTGCTCGCAGACGCCGACGGCGTCGATGATGATGAAATGGTCTTTATACGCCGCATCCGGCGTGACATTTTTCAGCTCGTGGGGATCGATGATCCGCACGCCCCGCCCCTTCATCTGCTCAAAGAACGACCGCGACTTGACCGCCCGCATGAAAAAGACAATCTCCACCGGCTTGATATCCGTCCCCGTGGCGATCATATCCACGGTAACGGCGATCCGGGGATGGTAGCTGTTGCGAAACGATTTAATGAGATTCTGCGGGCTCTCGCCCGTAGTCTTATAGGTGATCTTCTGGGCAAACTCATTGCCCTTGGCGAACTCCTCTCGAACGATTTTGACGATCTCCTCGGCGTGGTTGTCATCCTTGGCGAAGATGAGCGTCTTGGGCACCTCGGTGCGGCCGGAGAAGATTTTAGTGAAGAGATCCTCCTTGAAAGCTTTGACGATGGTGCGAATCTGGTCCGGAGCGACGACGTCGCGGTCGAGCTGGTTGGGGTCGTAGGCAAAATCATCCTCCAACTGCTCCCAGCGGGTTTTGCGGGTCTCGCGCTCGCGCTTTTCCACAAAATAGCCCGCGTCAACTTTGGCGCCGGCCTCGGTGATGGCGGTGCGGATGCGATAGACGTCATAGTTGACGTTGACGCCGTCGGCCACCGCCTGCTCGTGGGGATATTCCATCACCAGGTTCTGGTTGAAGAAGCCGAAGGTCTGCTTGCCGGGGGTGGCCGTGAGGCCGATGATGTAGGCGTCGAAATATTCCAGCACCTGCGCCCAAAGGTTGTAGATCGACCGGTGGCATTCGTCGGTGACGATGATGTCGAAGGTTTCGATGGGGATGGCCGGGTTGTAGTCGATCGGCTCCGGCTGCTTGAAGAGCCGCTCCAGCCCGGCCACGGAGCGCTCTTCATCCTCCTCGGAGAGCTCCCGTCCCTTGAGCATGGAGTAGAGCCGCTGGATGGTGCTGATGCAGACCCGCGCGGTGGTGTCGAGCGTGTTGCTGGTCATCCGCTGGACGTTGAACTCCTCGGTGAACTTGTAGTTGTTGTAGGGCGAGACGTATTGCTGGAATTCTTTGAGGGTCTGATCGCCCAGGTTGCCCCGGTCCACCAGGAAGAGGACGCGCCGCGCGCCGGCGAACTTGATGAGCCGGTAGATGAAGGTGATGGCGGTGAAGGTCTTGCCGCTGCCGGTGGCCATTTGGATGAGGGCGCGGGGGCGATCGTCGGCCAGTGACTTCTCCAGATTCTGAATGGCTTTGATTTGCGCGGGCCAGAGACCTGCCTCTTTCAGTGGAGGCATCTGACCAATTAAACCGCGCAACGTCCGCAACAGTACACGCTGGCCGGCCGGATCAGCCGCTATCTCAAGCGGCATTGCTCGATTTTGGATTCCAGCGTCAGCCACCCAGTTGGCCAGTGTTACTGGTTTGTGAAAAGCAAAAACCTGCCGACTCTTCGGTACAGGATCAAGACCGTTGGTGAATCGGGTTTCAATGCCGGTGCTTTCATACAGAAACGGCAATGGATGGGCATAGGCCGGAAGCGATGGAGGAAGCCCCTTACTGTACTTGGCTGACTGGATTTCCACACCGGTCAGAGTGGAACCAACCGGCTTGCCTTCGATCACACCGGTGGCTTTCTGATCGACATAGAGCAGATAATCGGCCTCGCCATGGCCGGGCGCCAGGGGAAACTCGCGGATGGCGACGCCGCGGGCAGCGCTCAGATTCGCCTCGCTGACATCCTGCACCACCCAGCCGGCCTTGGTCAGGAGGTCGTCGATCTGCTTGCGGGCTTGTGCTTCGGGGTTGGGCATGAATGCGTTACGCTACGATCCATGGGGCGTATGGCCATACGCCCCTACATTCGAGAACCTGTCATTCACTCGTGAATCCTTCGCATCCTTCCGTCAAACGGGCGGGTTTGAAACCCGCCCCTACGGAATGGCGATTCATTGAATCACGCCCCCGGCTCCTTCGAATCGGTCAACAACAAGCTCCACCGCCCCTGCTGATAGCAATCATCGCGGCCGGTCATGCCGGCTATCGCCTTTTCCTTTTCCCACCATAGGGTGCCTTCGGTTCGCGAACAATGTCCGGCTGGGTGGATTTTGTGCGGACAATCGCCAGGTCGATCAGGTCCATGGGATCTCGGGTCGTCCGCTTGCTTGCGCCCATCACCTCGATCGCCACGATGCGCTTGTCTTTGGCGTAATCGATGACAATGCCGTCGAATTCCAATGAATCATTGATCGGAACATCCGACAGAAACTCGATATTCAACAGATCATGGTCGGTGTCGTATTCGATCTTCATCAAGATTTCTCCTTCCAATACCGTTTGACCGCCGAGGTGAGATAGGCTGTAATGACGACATATTTTTCAGGCGTGTCTTCAAACACCACCCGAAGAAGCCGTTCCTCGCCTTTGACCCGCTGCCTCCGATGGGCAACTTTCCGGCCGTCGTATCCTTCGACAACCTGTTCTGGCGACATTAACGCTTGAATCACCCATTCCGCAGGAATGCCCCGCCGCCCCATTTTCTTCCCGGCCAACGGGATGATCTCAATTTCTTTCACGAGTTACAACTTGGATTATGAATAATCTCTATTCTCATCATTTCGCCAATTCGTGATGTGATTATCACATCAGCCATGTCACTGAACCCAAACGGGCGGGTTTGAAACCCGCCCCTACGGAATGGCGATTCATTGAATCACGCCCCGGCTCCTTCGAATCGGTCAACAGCAAGCTCCACCGCCCCTGCTGATAGCAATCATCGCGGCCGGTCATGGGAAACCCGCCCCACATGATGAAACGCGCGACTGTCCCCGACATAGCGATACGCTGGATTGTTTTCGTCGGTGGCCCAATTGGCCGGATTCATGGCGATATATTCTCGGATGCGGGCCATTTCGGCCGGCTTGCGGATGATCCGTTCATGATAATTGCGTTGCCAGACCGGCATGCCGGGGGTGGCGCGCATCTGGTTGATGCGTGTGGTCGTGGCCGATTTGAACCCGCGTACGATCGCCCCCAGGGTACACGACGGCGATGCCAATCGTATCCGATCGGCCGTGTCACCCCGTATCCGATCGGTTGTAGGGGCGTATTGCAATACGCCCCTACATTTCGATACGTCCCGATCGTTCCGCACAATCGCCACGATCGCGTGAAAATGATTCGGCATCACCATGAAATAATCCGGCCATACGTCAGGCCGAATATCCCACGTATGCATCCATTCGTCACGCACGATTTCACCGGCCTGGTTCAATACCATCTCCCCGCCCGCCACGTTCCCAAACAACGATTCCCGGTTTTTTGTGCAAACCGTCACGAAATAGGCCCCGGCCTGGCCATAATCAAACCCGTGCAACCGGATCGACCGGCGATTTCGTTCCATGACCCGTTCCATCGCCCTTACCCTCGTACCATTACGAGCAGCCCCATCAGGCACAGCAGCGCGCCGCCGACGCGGCCGGCCCACGGGCCGGCGGGCAGCATCTTCTCGATCATCACGAAGCCGGCGATCGCCGCCACCCACGCGAGATTCATCACGCCCCCCACGAAGAGCAGCCCCATCAGGAGCCAGCAGCAGCCCAGGCAGTAGAGTCCGTGGTGCAGCCCCATCCGCAGCGCGCCGATCGCGCCCGGCCGCCAGTGGCCGGCAAGAAACGCGACGGGCGACCGGCAATGGGCCAGGCAGCGCGCCTTGACCGGGCTCCATTGATAGGCGCCGGCGCTGATCAGCAGCAGGCCGCCCAACCAGGGGCTGGCGCTGACCATCATGGGCGACAGCAGCGCCGCCCGCTCCAGCCCCCACTGCGACAGGACGGCCAGGCCGCTGAAGCCCGTCCAGGCGAGCAGATAGCCGAATACGAAGACGGCCGCCGGCGCGGCTCGTGCCCCCTGCTCGCGGGCCGACCGGCTGACACCGGCGAAGAGCAGGATCATCGGCATGGCGCCGGGAAGCATCATGCCCGCCATCATGACGGCCCACATCAGGAAGAGCAGGAGGAAATCAGCGGGCGACCACGGCGCGAGCTGCGGCATGGTCATGCCCTCCATGGGCATCGGGGGCATCTCGGCCATGCGCCCGGCGTGGATGACGAGATAGAGCCAGGCCAGCGCCGTGACGCCGGCCAGCGAGCCGATCAGGAAGAGCCGCTCCCGGCGCGGCAGGGTGGCGGTCGCGTCCGCCATCAGCGTACGACGCCGTTTTGCGTCAGATGGATCATGGCCATGTGGCTGTGGGTCTGTTGCAGATCAAGTCGAACCGCCCCCGTGGCCGTGGCCGTGCCGCTGGCCACTTCGGCCTTGGTATATTCGAAGCCCTGCGGCAGCTCGATGGCGGCCCGGTGCTCGGCGCCCGTGACGGGGTTCTTAATCGGCTCGACGGAGGCGGTGAGCAGCTCCGGCACGCTCACACGGGCCGTGCGCTTCTGGATGTCGACGGAGAATTGGATCGGCCTGTAGACGGGCTCGTGCATCTTGGACATGGTCGTGCTGTAAACCTGCAGCACACTGGAGCCCGGCGCCGCCTCCTTGCCGTAGAGGATTTTGGCCAGCGCCTCCCGTTGCTGCGGGGTCGCCCGCTCGTCGATGATCGCCTGGCAGGCGCCGTTGCCCAGATGGACGGGGCCGGGCCATTCCAGCGTCAGCACCCAGGCTAGGCCGTCGAGCTTTACCGCGCCGAAGTGGCCCTGGTCGATCCGCATGGCGGTGTAGGCGCGGCAGTTGCCGTGCGTCGGCAGGGCGTTGAACTGGCACGGGCAGCCATAGGCGCAGTTGCAGTTGGCGACTTCCGGTCCTTTCATGCTCCAATCGGTGTAGGTCATGATGTCTCCTTGTTTTGATCAGGCTGCCGATCGATGTGATTTCACCTGGTGGTGCGAAATGCGTGTGTTAACGGCATGCGTCTTCTCCCCGATTCATTGTCGGCGTTTCCTTTTCTTCCGATAGACTGTTCCCGGTTCACGAACGCGGTCCGGCTGGGCCGGTCCCTCGAACTCCTTGTAGGCTTCCTTGAGGATGAACAGCAGATAATTGATATAGGGCCAGGGATCGTGCTGGCCGTCATGCCAGCGGTGGGAGCTTTGCTCCAGGGTCTCGTAGTAGCGCTCTTTGTTCTGCTCGATCAGCCGCTCCAGGCTGATGTAGCGGCCGACCTCGTAGCCCAGGTGGTAGCACTGGAGCAGCCACAGCAGCCGGGAGACGCGGCCGTTGCCGTCCCGAAAAGGATGGATGCACAAGAAATCCAGGTTGAACGCGGCCAGCGCGACCAGGGGATGAACCCACCGCTCGTCCCGGCTGCGATGCCACAACGTCGCCAGCTCCGCCATGGCGGCCGGCGTTTTTGCCGCCGGCACGGTTCTGAACCGCACCCGTTGCCGGCCGTCCGGGTAGCGTTCGATGATGTCGCTCTCGGTTTTCTTGTACTGCCCCGCATCCCCGACGCCGCCGCGGGCCAGCCGGTGCAGATCCCGGATGGTCTGCTCCGAGACCGCCAGCTTGGCGCTTTGTTGGTGGATCAGGTCCAGCGCGTTCCGGTAGCCCCGCACCTCTTCTTCATCCCGGTCGCGCAACGACGATTGACCGATGATCACGGGGCGGATTCGGGCCGGCTCAACGGTCACGCCCTCAATGCGATTGGAGGAGACCGCACTTTCAATGAGCGCGTGCTCGCGCAGCGCCTTGAGCCGCTGCGGGGATTGTTTGGTAAAGAGTTCTTGCCTGCCGCGGGCTTCGCCCAGATCGGCCAGATACCACGACGTGGCCACCGGAATGGCTTCGGGCTTTGCGGCCAATTGCCGAAGGGTCATCATAGGGTATTTTTGATCACGTTGTCATTTCGTGATGCGCTTATCACATCAGG
>JBFMAJ010000100.1:0-7207 GCA_040755775.1 Nitrospirota bacterium | reverse complement strand
GTGATAGCCAGCGCACTTTGCGCGGCTCCTGCCGCTCGCCATAAATATAAAAGAGGTTTCGCATCATTCGAACCAGGATTTCCCGATCCGTCACGGGCTCCAAATATTGTTCTTTGAACCCATAGCCGGAGTTGATCAGAAAGCTGGCGCACTCCGCCTTGCTGAGCGACTGGCCGGCGTTAAAGGGATCCAGGTAGAGATCGCGGCCGGCGACGTCGCATTTGACGAGAAAATGGCTTGGCATGCCGATGCCGACGATCGGCAAATCCAACCGCCGGGCCAGCAGCAAATAGACCGCGGACAGCGTGATGGGAATGCCGACACGCCGGTCCAGCACGCGGTTCAAATAGCTGTTGTCGGGGTCATAGTAGTGAACCGTGTTGCCGTGAAAGCCTTTTTCCGTGAAAAGCTGATGGTTGATCACCCGGATGACGCCGTCCGGCCACCGCTCGTGCCGGATGGCGCCCCGCAGCTCTTCGGCCATCGCATCAAGCAGTCCCTGGTAGCCTTCCGTCTCAATGTCCGGATAGGCGAAGCGGCTGAGCAAAAATCCGCCCTCCTCAAGATCCGGACGCTGCAACCACCGGCGCCAGCCCTGCTCCAGCCGGCGCCCGTTGATTTCCTCGATGACGTCGGCCAACCGCTCGGCCACCGCCGTCTTTTCATGCTCGTCGGCGGCCGAGCAGGCGGCCGCCTGGTGCTGGCGCAATTGGCCCAGCACTTCGGGCCCCAACTGCACCAATTTTTCGCGGATGATTTTCAGATTGGCGCCCTGCTCGGTGGCCAGCAGCGCGAGCAGGGATTTCAACGGCTCTTTTGTTTTTGGCATTGCGTGAGCTCAAGCACGCGGCAATCGATGGGCGGCACTATACCATAAGCCGTGAGCAAAAACCCAGGGGCTGTGCTACGATGGCGCAATGGCCCCGGCGCTGAGCGATACGCTGCAACAGGCGGTGCGCGACGGCGTTTTTCCGGGGGCCGCGCTGCTCGTACAGGAAGGGGACGCGATTCGCTACTGCGACGCGACCGGCTCGGCCGCGTTGCTGCCCGCGCCGGAGCCGATGCGGCGTGAGACGCTGTTCGATCTCGCTTCGCTGACGAAGCCGCTGGCCACCGCCACCGTCGCGCTCCGGCTGATCGCGTTGGGCCGGCTGGCGCTGGATCATCCGGTTGCCCGCTGGCTGCCGGAATTTCGGGGCGACGGCAAGGAGCGGGTCACGCTCTATCATTTGCTGAATCATTCCTCCGGCCTGCCGGCCTGGAAACCCTACTACAAAGCGATCGATCCGAACGAGGCGGGCAACGCGGCGGTCAAGGAGCGGCTGCTCAACCAGATCGCCGGCGAACCGCTGGTTGCGCCGCCCGGTCAACGTTCCGTCTACAGCGACCTGGGCTTCATTCTCCTGGGCACGCTCATTGAGCGGGTCGCCGGCCGGCCGCTTGACCGCTTATGCCGGGAGGAGATTTTTTTGCCGCTGTCCATGGCGGCCACCGGATTCCGTCCGCTCGAGCAACCGGAGCTGGCCGGCCGCTCGATTGCCGCCACCGAACGTTGCCCCTGGCGCGGGCGCGTCCTTCGCGGCGACGTGCATGACGAGCATGGTTTTGCGCTGGGCGGCGTCAGCGGCCATGCCGGCCTGTTCGCGCCGGTCGACGACGTGGCCCGGTACGTCGGCGCGCTGATTGCGGCCGAAGGCGGGCGCCCCCGCGGCCCCTTCGACGGCGTCCCGACGGCGCTGCTGCGGCAATTCCTGACACGCCAGCCGACGCCGGGCTCGAGTTGGGCGCTCGGCTGGGACACGCCGTCGGAACGGTCGAGCGCGGGCCGTTTTTTCTCGGCGAACTCCTGCGGCCACCTCGGCTATACTGGGACGTCGGTCTGGATCGACCGCGACCGCGGCTGGGGCGTCACGCTCCTGACCAACCGCGTTCATCCCACCCGCCAAAACGTCAAAATCGGCGCGTTCCGCCCGATGATTCACGACCTCGTCGCTCGCGCATTTTTCCCCGGCGTCCCGGCGGCATAATATCCGCCCGACTGAAATTGATTTGTTTTTTCCCCGTGCTATAATAGACGACAGTATGGAACGGGCGCTCCTGCTCAACGCCACCTACGAGCCGCTCAAAGTCATCGACTGGCAGCGGGCCGTCACGCTCCTGTGGCAGGGCAAGGTCGAGGTGCTGGAGGTCTATGAGCGCGAGATCCGTTCGGCCAACTGGAGCACCAAGCTGCCGGCCGTGCTCCGGCTGATGCATTTCGTCAAGATCGAGTACACCAAGCGCGCGATCAACTTCTCCCGCGCCAACATTTTTTTGCGCGATGACAGCACCTGCCAGTATTGCGGCCAGCGGTTCCGCACCGAAGAGCTGACCTTCGACCACGTGGTGCCCATCGCCAAGGGCGGCCGAAAAATCTGGGAGAACATCGTCACCGCCTGCTGGCGCTGCAACAACCGGAAAAGCGGCCGGACGCCGATGGAGGCCGGCATGCACCTGATCAAGTGGCCGACCCGCCCCGACTGGAAGCCCTTTTTCACCTTTACCATCGGCCTGCGGAACGTGCCGGCCGTGTGGCACGATTATCTCTACTGGAACGTCGAGCTGGATCACGACCAGCAGTAGGGGCGCGGCATGCTGCGCCCCTACGCATCGCGTTGATCCCGCCTGAGGCAGTTGCTATAATCCGCTCGCGATGCTGCCCATTCGCATCCTCATGAACCGCGACATCAAAAGCGTTGCGCCCAACGCCACGCTGGTCGACGCCTCGCGGCGGATGCGGGATGAGCGGGTCGGCTCCCTGCTGGTGCGCCGCGGGGAAGAGTATCTCGGGATCATCAGCGAGAGCGACGTGGTGCGGCGGGGCATCGCGGAAGGGCGCGATCTGGCCCAGGTCACGGTGGAGTCGGTCATGAACCGGCCGATCATCGCGATCGACGTCAAAAAAACCGCCGAGGACGCCAACGCCCTGATGAGCGAGAAGGGCATCCGGCATCTGGCCGTCACGGAGAACGACCGCATCATCGGCGTCCTCTCGGTCCGGGACCTGCTGGTCTATTTTAAAAATCGCTTTTAGCGCCGGGCCGTCACCGGCTCGCGGCCCGCAGGATGAGCGGCGACGCCGTGTCCGGTTGTCCTTTCAATTCCCCGGCCTGCTCCGGAAAGCGCTCCTCGATCATCCCCAGCAAGCCGGTCACGAATCTTCGGCCGGCCAGCTCCGGACCGGTCAGCGTCCGGGCGAAGGCGATCGCCTGATCGAGCACGTCCCGCAGCAGCTCGCGATCCTGCGGCTGCTGTTTCAGCCATGCTTCCACAATGCTCCACAAGTGCTGCGCGCAGGCAGTGGTCCCCGCGGAGGCCAGGGTCAACGGGCTCAATTTCCCGCGAAGCTGCTCCATTCCCGCCAGCACTTCTTGATCGGTTGCATTGGCCCGGCCGGCCGCATAGCCGTAGCAGGCGAAATCAATCACATTGAGCAGCGCCAGCGCGCGGCCGCCGTGGGCGCGATGCAGGGCATCGTACAAGGGTTGCCGCAACCGGAAAAACTGCTGGCCCGATCGTCCCCGCTGATAGGTTTCGCCCGGAAGAAAATAGACGCAGTCCCGCGGGCAGGCGATCGCCAGTCCGCGATGGGTGCCGCAGCACACGGGGCAGATCGTTCCGTTGAGGGCCGGGCAGGGTCGCTTGCCCTTGCGCTGACGGCAGTAAACGCAGGCGGACATGAAGGCTGAGGCTATGAAAACCGCTGCGGCGGCCGGTTCGGGATGGCCCGCCGCTCCGCCATGCCGGTCAACCAGAGGATCGTGGCGCCGCTGAACAGCGCGATGCCGTTGGCGGCCACGGCCCATTGGTGATCGCGCTGAAAGTCCGCCTGCACGCGCGCCCGGTCGGCGCTTTCGCCCCCGGCCTTCAGCTGCGTCCGGAGGGTTTGCGCGTGCGGCGTCAGGACAAAACCGGCGTACAGGGTGCTCACCAGCATCAGGCCGGTCAGCCAGAAACGCAGGGTCCCCCAGCGCCGGCCGATGTAGGCTTGAATCCCGCCCGTGACCAATGCCACCCCGCCGCACAGCGCCCCGACGCGATAGTAGGCGGGAAACAACTGGTTCATCAGGTCGCCCGCCTGCTGGCGCGGCAAGGCGGCGAAAATGGTGGGCGCCGCAACGAAGGCCAGCATCACGATCGCCCCCGTCCAGACGGCGACGGCCAGCACGAAGAGCGCTTCCATGAGTCGAGAGCCTATCGACATGGCGATCGACACCTTATCGATGATCGCCTCGGCCTGTCAAGAACGCCGAGCGGCGCGGATTGACTCATGCAAGGTCCTTTGGCTATGCTGCCAGCATGCGCCGGGGCCGAATGGAGAGCTGACGTGATCAAGGTCAAGCAAGCGCTCAAACCGCAGATCGCCGCCGTCTCGCCGGAGACGTCGGTGCGCGCGGCCGTGGACGTGATGCGCCGGGAACAGACCGACGCGCTGCTGGTCGGCCAAGCCGGTGTCTTCAGCGGCATCGTCACCGAGGTGGACCTGGTGCGGGGCGTGCTCGCCGCCGGGTTGGATCCCGCGGCCACGCCCGTCGACCGGGTCACAAGCCGGCCGCTGCGCGAAGTGGAGGCGGAATGCACCGTGGCCGACGCCAGCGACATCATGGCGCGCGAGCGGCTCCGCCACCTGGCGGTGCGCGGCGCCGGCGGCATCATCGGCATCTTTTCGGTCCGCGACTTTTTGGAGATCAACAGCCTGCCCCTGATGCCGGCCCGGCAGGTGATGACGTCGCCGGTGCACGCCATCGCGGTCGGCACCACGGCCCGCGGGGCGGCCGCCGAGCTGAAGCGGCGCCGGCACGGCAGCCTGCTGGTGACGCTGGGCGAGACGCCGGTCGGCATCATCACGGAATCGGACTTGGTCCATAAAGTCCTCGGCCGGGATCTGGATCCATCCGCCGTGGCCGCCGAGCAGATCATGAGCGCGCCGCTGGTCAGCGTGGACATCAACCAACCGGTCGAAAGCGTTCGGGATTTAATGGCCAAGCGGCGAATCCGCCATTTGGGCGTGCTGGAGCAGGGGCGCATCGTCGGCGTCATTTCGGCCCGGGATTTGCTGCATCCAATTTACCAGGAGGTCATGGGATGGTGATGAGCCGAAAGATCATCCGGCAACGGGCCCCGCGCGTGCGGCGGCGGGGGGAGCCGCCGGCCGATCCTTATCTGGAGCAGTTGCCGCCCAAGCAGACGGCCCGCTGCACGCAGTGCGGCGCGTTGTACCGGAACAAGCGGTGGCAGCAAGCCCCGCCCGCTCCGCGGCGGCCGGCCCGGACTCAACCCGCCGCGCTGCCGGTCCTCTGTCCCGCCTGCCGGAAGGTGAACGACCGTTATGCCAACGGCGTGGTCACCATTCGCTGGCCGAAGGCGGACGGCGCCCGGCACACCATCTTGAACCTGATCAAAAATCAGGAAGACTGGGGCCGGCAGATCAATCCCCTGGAACGGGTGATCTCCATCCAAGCCACCGATGACGCGCTCACCGTGCTGACCACCAACGAACGGCTGGCGCAGCGCATCGGGCGGGCGCTGGAACGGGCGTTCCACGGCAAAGCCCTGTACCGGTGGTCGCGCGAAAATAAACTGCTGCGGGTCGAATGGGCGAGCGAAGCGGCGCCGGAGTGACCGCCGCCACGTAAGGCGATGCGGGACGGCGAAGCCCCGCCCCTCCGAATGGTGACCCATGGAAACGCGAACGCGCTTCTCGGTCTGGTATTTTCTGATCGCGATCGCCGCCGTCTGGCTGATCCAACTCGTCTTTCTGGCGCGCCATGAGGCGACCATCAGCTACAGCCGGTTCAAGCAACTGGTCGCCGAGCGGAACGTATTCGATCTCACCATCAGCGAGCAATTGATTCACGGCAAACTGAAGGCCGGGGTGCCCCTGCCCGGGCCGGAGGGAGCCCCGCCGGCGAAGCCGCCCGTCTCCGAGCAAGGCCATCCGTTCAGAACCGTCCGCGTTGACGATCCCGCCCTGGTGGACGATCTCAACGCCGCCGGCATCGAGTTTTCCGGGGCGGTCGATACCACCTTCTGGACGACCCTGCTGGGCTGGCTGGTCCCGATGGCGCTCTTTCTTGCGCTCTGGTTCTTTCTCATCCGGGCAATGGGACCGCAGCGGGGCATCATGACCATCGGCAAGAGCAAGGCCAAGATTTACGTCGCCGATGAGACGAAAGTCACCTTCGGCGACGTCGCCGGCATCGACGAGGCGAAGGCGGAGCTGCAGGAGATCATCGAGTTTCTGCAGAATCCGAAAAAATTTCAGCGCCTCGGCGCCCGCATCCCCAAGGGCGTCCTGCTGGTGGGCGCGCCGGGCACGGGCAAGACGCTGCTGGCCAAGGCGGTCGCCGGCGAGGCCAAGGTGCCGTTTCTGAGCCTGACCGGCTCCGACTTCGTCGAGATGTTCGTCGGCGTCGGCGCGGCCCGCGTGCGCGACCTGTTCGCGACCGCCCAGACCAAAGCGCCCTGCATCATCTTTATCGACGAGCTGGACGCGCTGGGCAAGGCCCGCGGCGTCTCCGGCGCCGTGGGGGGGCACGAGGAGCGGGAGCAAACGCTCAACCAGTTGCTGGCGGAAATGGACGGTTTCGACCCGAACATCGGCGTCATCATCATGGCCGCCACCAACCGGCCCGAAATCCTGGACGCGGCCCTGCTGCGGCCCGGGCGCTTCGACCGGCACGTGCTGGTCGACCGGCCCGACATCAACGGCCGGGAGGCCATTCTCCACATCCATGCCAAAAAAATCTCGCTGGCGCCCGACGTCGATCTCAAAAAGATCGCGGCCCGCACGCCGGGGTTCGTGGGCGCCGACTTGGCCAACATCGTCAACGAGGCCGCGCTCCTGGCGGCGCGCAAAAACAAACCGGCGGTCGAGCCACGCGATTTCGAGGAAGCGATCGACCGGGTCGTGGCCGGGCTGGAGAAAAAGTCCCGCCTGATCAATCCGGAGGAAAAGCGGATCGTCGCCTATCACGAATCGGGCCACGCGCTGGTCACCCACTTCATGAAACACACCGACCGGGTGCACCGGATTTCCATCATCCCCCGGGGCATCGCCGCGCTCGGGTACACGCTGCAGCTTCCGACGGAGGACCGCTACCTGATGAGCCGGACCGAATTGGTGGAACGGCTCACGATCCTGCTGGGCGGCCGGGCGGCCGAGGAA
>JBFMAJ010000099.1:0-7302 GCA_040755775.1 Nitrospirota bacterium | reverse complement strand
GACCAACCGCTCAAGGCCGATCCGGGCCTGCTGCACGACCTCTTTCTGGCGGCTCATCTTGTTCCAGGCCGACGCGCCGGTCATCACCGGCGCCACGATGATGGCCGCCAGAATGCCGATCAGCATCATGACGAGGATCAGCTCCAGCAGCGTGACGCCGCGCTGAGATTGGCCGCTCACTCGGCCTCCACCTGATAATTGGCGACGACCGTCTCCAACTGGATGTGCTGCTGGTTGGCGTCCCAGTAAACCGCGGCGGTAATTTTTTTGTAATCGGTCGGGCCAGCCACGCAGGCGCCGGCGTCCGCGCCCGCCCCTCCTTCGCTCACCGGCGGCACGGCGGTCACATAGCAGACGGACACCGTTTGCCGGTACGCCGAAAATCCGGCCAACGGCTCGCCGTGCGGGCCCTGCGGCAGATCGTTGGGCGGACCATTGGGCGGGCCGTTGTTCAATCCGTGGTAATCGTCGATGTCGTCGAGCGCGGTGCAGCCCACGGCCGCCGGATCGCACCGCGTTTCCCCGGCGTCCGGGCCGATGGCGGAATATTGCGGATTGTCCGGATCGATCGGACTGTTCTCGTCCCACCGCTTGGCCTTGACCTCTTCCATCAACTCCTGGGCGAGTCCCAGCGCCACGGTTTCAATCTGCGCATCGGCGCTATGCTGCATTGACTCGATGAAATAGACCATCAGACCCGGCAAGACAATGGCGGCAATGACGAGCAGAATCACCAGCTCCACCAGCGTGAACCCCTGCTGATTGCGCAGCGCCCGAACGCGCAACGCCGAACCGTCGCCGGCGAAACGCTCGCTCATGAGCAGGATCCCGGCGTAATCAATCCCGTCGTCACGGTAATGGTCAGCGGGCAGTTGTGAACGCCGGCTTGCACCGTGATCGCATTGGTCGCCGCGGTCAACGTGACGCCGGGGCCCGCGAAGGGGCTTCCGGTCCAATCGAAATAGGCTTGTTGGTTGGGCAGCGTCGTATCCAAGATCACCTGGTCGAATGGACCCGTCATCTCCACCACGAAATCTTGCCCCGTGAGCGGATCTTTGGCTGAGACGGTCGGCATTCCGGCCGCGTCAAATTCGGCGATCCGGTATTGCGTGCAATTCCCCCCCGTGCAGCCGCTGAAGACAACGCCATGCGGAATCTGCGTGGCGACGGCGCGGCCCTGCGCATAGCGAAGATCTTCGGTCAGCTTTTTGGCGACCGCGGCGACCTGAGCGCCGCTCTGATCGAATTTTGGAAGGGCAAAAATAGTCAGCACGCCGATGATCAGGATGATGATCACCAGCTCGATCAGCGTGAAGCCGGCCTGCGGCCGTGGAAAGTCCCTCTGCATGGCCCCACGTTTAAGGGGGAATACCTTTACCGCCGGGAAACGAGAACCCTTTGATTAAGATAGCAGAATCGCCTTATCCGTCAAGCGGACAGAGATGTATTCTCGAGTGGTTTCTGCTCTTCCGGGCGGGAAACTTCCAAAGCCTCTAATTCCTGCCGGATGCTGGGTCTGGTCGGATGCAACTCCGCGGCGCGCCGGTAGGCGCTCCATGGATCAAAATCATTGAAAATATTAGAAAACTTTGCGTAGTTTTTGTAAAATTTGCCCAGATTCAAAAACGGTCGATAATCGTAGGGCCCTGCTTCGGTGGCCGCCCGGAAGGCCGCCTCGGCCTTGAGCAGCAGGTCCTGCCGCCGCGCTTGGTTCGCCCAGTGCTCGTAGGCAAAGCCAAGATTTCCATAATAAGCGGCGGGATACGGATTCCAGCGGATCGCCCCGGTGAAGTGGCTCGCGGCCTCCTCGTACCGGCCCTCCTGCATGAGCTGCTGCCCGGCAACGTCGGCGCGCGAGGCCAGATAGATTCGGCCCACCAGCAGCGCCACGACCACGCAGCAGACCGTCCAGGCAAAGGATCGGGCCAGCGAATGCGTCAATGGAGAGTCCGATGAGTCGGCGGAAGCGGGCGCCGCCGACGGGAACCAGGCGCGCAAGTACCCCAGATAGACGGCCAGCGTCAGCATGATGACGGGCACATAGAGATCGAAATCGACCAGGCTGTGCAGCAGCACGGCCGAGCCGCCTCCGATGACGGCGGCGACGATGACGTGTTCATCGGACGAGCCTTCCCTGGCGCGCTCTCCGCTGCGCCGCAGCGCTCCAAGCGCCGTCGAGGCCGCCGCCCCGAGCAACCACCCGAAGAGGGCCAGGCCCGCCAGCCCCAATTCCGCCCCGATCTGCAGATAGTCGTTATGGGCGTAGTATTGCGTCACGCCTTCAAAACTGGGCGATTTGAACGGCAGATAGGCCACGGCGAACGCGCCCAGCCCCCAACCCGCGATCGGGCGCTCGGCGATCATGTCCACCGTGCTCTGCCAGACGAGATAGCGCTGCGGCTCGGCGGTCAGCAGATGGCTCATCGAGGCGAGTCGAGGCCGGATCAACGAGGGATCGAACCGGTCAATGGCCGCAATCACGGCGATCACCAGAACCACGCCCATGGCCGCCGGCAAGACGATCGCCCGCCAGCGTGCAATTCCCCGCCGGCCCGCCATCAGGACGAAGGCCATGAAACCGATGGCGGCCGCCAGCCAGCCGCCGCGGGACGCCGTGGCCAGCAGGGCTGCGGCCTGGAGCGCCGCCAGCAGGATGGCGCCCGACCTCATCACCGGCGCACGAGCCGTCAATCCCAACCCCACGGTCAGCGGCAACGTGGCGGCAAGGAAACCGGCCAAGCTGTTCGGCGTCAAAAATACCGAGTGCAACCGCCCGCCCATGACATTCCATCCCATGGCCAATTGCACAAAGCCGTAAAGAGCGACGTTCCCGGCCAGCAGCGCAATCCACAGGAGGAGCGGACGATAGTCGGCTGGTGATCGAAGCAGCCGCGGCAAAGCCAATGCCAGCACCACAACGCTGCCGAGCTTGATCAAACCCAAATCGCTGCCGCCCGGATCGGCCGTCCACCAGAACGCGGACAGAGCGCCCAGTGCCAGCAGAGCCAGCAAGGACAGATCAATAGAACGCCCCGCAACAGCCATGACGGCTGTTGCGGGGCGCATCCCAACGATCAGAAGGAGCCCGAGTATCGCCCAGGCGGTCAGCGCCGTGAAGAGCAGGCTCTGGCGGCCCGTGTCACAGGCCGCCGCCAGGAGTGCCGCGCCGACGATCGCAACCGTGGGGCGAACATCCCGCAAATACCCGCGCATCACACCAACGCGCCACCCGGGCACGTATCCCGGACGTTAGAAACTACAATTCGAATTGACGCCGTCGACGCAAAGGAACTGGCCG
The DNA here is from genome assembly GCA_040755775.1 of Nitrospirota bacterium. Lineage (GTDB taxonomy): Bacteria > Nitrospirota > Nitrospiria > JACQCE01 > JACQCE01 > JBFMAJ01. The sequence goes on along the minus strand of JBFMAJ010000099.1, from coordinate 4,004 downwards.
GTCGTGCTATTGTATGACCAGTAGTGATCATTGGTCCCGGCATTGCCCCACGGCCCTTCATACCGGTTGGCCTGGCTGCCCTTGGTCCACCCGTCACTCGCCACCGTCCCGTTCTCCATGACGAACGAAAACAGCCCGGTGTCATCGCCGGCACTGCAGGTCGGGTTGCGGCAATCCAGCTCATCCGGCCAATCATTGTTATTTGCATCAACCGCGGGGTCGACGGTGGGATTGCCCACCAGAAACGCCGCATGAGTGACGGAAATGCCGGCGCGAACGCCGCCGACCATGCCCTTTTCCGCCGCCTTTTGCGCGTCTTCCTGCAGGTTGATGAACCGGGGAATCGCGACCGCGGCCAGAATGCCCAGGATCACGATCACCATGATCAATTCGATCAGCGTAAACCCTCGTGCGTTACCGATCCGCTTCATTGTGTCTGCTCCTCCTTTTTACGCCATGCGCTCTGCATGGCGCGCCGTTGGGTCAGTACCAATGGTAAAGATAGCCGAGGTTTCAAAAACTGTCAAAATTGAAACTAAAATGCCGGTCTAACGCCCACCCTTGAACACTTGCATTAAATCCCACCACGGGAGGAAGATGGCCAGCGCCACCAGCAAGACCATTCCACCGACGCAAGCCAACAGCATCGGCTCCAGGGCGGAGGAGAGCGTTTTGAGCGAGTAGTCGACTTCCCGGTCGTAATATTCCGATACCTTGATCAACATTTCATCGATTCGCCCGGTTTCTTCGCCGACGGAAACCATTTGCAGGACGACCGGGGGAAAGAGCTTGGCCTCGCGCATCGGGCCGGACAAATTGTGCCCTTCACGAACGGCCTCAGAAATTTTTCTGATCAGCTTGGTCAGCACCGTGTTGCCCACCGTCCCCGCGACAATGTCCAGCACCTGCAGCACGGGCAATCCGCTTTTGGTCAAAATGGCGAAAATCAGGGCAAACCGCGAGAGCGCCGCCTTCAGAAAAATCGGCCCGAAGAGCGGCAGCCGCAGCTTGACCCGATCCCACTGCTCCCGGCCGGCGACCGTGGCCAAATATCTCTTCGCGCCGTACCATCCGCCTCCGACCACACCCAGCATCAACCACCAATAATTCATAAAGGCGAAATTGGTCCAGATCATGATTTTGGTCGGCAGCGGCAGCTCCACCTTGAAGCTGCTATAGACCTTGGCGAACGTCGGCACCACGAAAATCATCAACACGACGAAGGCGATCACCATCCCGCCGATGACGATTTTGGGATACCGCGTCGCCGTCTTGATCCGTTGGCGGGTTTCCTGCTCATGCTCTCCCAACTGCAGCAATCGTTCTAAAATCACATCCAGCACGCCGGCCTGCTCCCCCGCCGAAACCATGCCGACGTACAGGTCGTCGAACACACTGGAGTGCTTCTCCAACGCCTGCGAGAAGGACATGCCGCCCTCGACGTCCCGCCGGATCTGCTCCAGCAGCGCCTTCAATTTCGGATTCTCCATCTGGGTGATCAGCGCTTGAAAACTGCCCGAAAATGAAACGCCGGCTGAGATTAAACTGTGCAGTTGCCGCGTGAAGAAGAGCCGGTCCTGATCGCTGACACGCCTGAAGCGGGCGAAAAAATCGCCCGACAGCACGTCATCCCGTTTTTCCGTGATGGATACCGGCCAAAAGCCCTGGGCGTCCAACTGGGTGGCAACCGCGTCGCGGCTGATGCTCTCGAACGACCCGCTGAACAAGCCGCCCGCTTTGTCCCGCGCTTTATATTCGAAAATAGGCATGGAAGAAAACTACTCTTCAATCTCCTGCGTGACTCGCAGCACCTCCTGCAGCGTCGTCACGCCGCCGGCCGCCTTGGCCAGCCCATCTTCACGCAGCGTGCTGAAACCGACTTTCCGGGCCGCGACCTGAAGCTCGCGCGCGCTGGCCCGGCTCACGATAAGGGCTCGGATCGCATCATCGATCAACAGCAGCTCGAAAATGCCGATCCGGCCGGCGTAGCCGGTCTCCCGGCAATCCTGGCATCCCCTGCCCTGCATGTAGCCCCCTTCGGCCGTCGCCCCATTGCCCCTTCCGTTTAAATTTTTGAGCAGATCCGGGGAGGGGGCCACGGGCTGCTTGCAGCGCTGACACACCCGGCGGACCAACCGCTGCGCGACGACGCCGCACACGGTGGAAGCGATCAAAAAGGGCTCCACACCCATGTCGACCAGGCGGGTGACGGCGCTGGGCGCGTCATTGGTGTGCAGTGTTGAGAAAACCAGATGGCCGGTCAAGGCGGCCTGGATGGCGATGGTGGCCGTTTCCTTGTCCCGGATTTCGCCCACCATGATCACGTCCGGGTCCTGGCGAAGAATGGACCGAAGCCCGCTGGCGAAGGTGACGCCGGCCTTCGGATTCACGTGCACTTGATTGATCACTTTGAGCTGATACTCGACCGGATCTTCGATGGTGACGATGTTTTTGTCGATGGAATTGATCTCCTGCAGCGACGCATACAGGGTTGTCGATTTGCCGCTGCCGGTCGGCCCCGTCACCAAAATGAGCCCGTAGGGCCGGCGGATCAGCTTGCGGTACGCGGGCAGATACCGCTCGCCGAAGCCGGATTCCTCCAACCCCACCAGCACGTTGCTTTTGTCGAGCAGCCGCATCACCACCTTTTCGCCGAAGACCGTCGGCAGCGTCGAGACGCGAATGTCCAAATCTTTTTTCCCGACTTTGAGCTGGATGGAGCCGTCCTGCGGCACCCGTTTCTCGGCAATGTCGATGTTGGCCATGATTTTGATGCGCGATGTGACGCCGGCCTGCAGATGGCGGGGCGACGTCAGCACTTCGCGCAGCATGCCGTCCACCCGGTAGCGGATGCGGAGCACGTCCTCATCCGGCTCCAGGTGGATATCGCTCGCCCCTTCCCGAACGGCCTGCGCGATCATCATATTCACGAATTTGATGACCGGCGCGTCCTCGGCCTTCAGCTCGCCGGTCACCGAGCGCATCTCCCTGATGAGGGTCATGTCGCCCAGCTCGTCCATCTGGTAGGCGTCGTCCAGGCTGGTTTCGCCCGCCCGGCGGTCGCGCGGCGAGCGCCGCTCCTGCCCGCTGCGCTGGTCGTCGATGGTCTTGACGACGCGCTCCATCGAGGAGGTGATGCTGTAGAACCGGTTGATCGCCTTCAGCACCTCCTGTTCCCGGCTCACCACCGGCTGCACCTCCAGGCCGGTGGCCTGGCGCACCGCGTCGATCGCGAAGACATTGAGCGGATCGACCATCGCCAGCGTCAGCACGCGCTCTTTCTTGAATAAGGGCAGCACCTGATACCGCCGGGCCATCTGCTCGGGCACCGTTTTCACCACGGCCTGGTCGATGACCGTCTCGGACAGCTCGACGTACGAAATCCCCATCTGGGAGCCCAGCATTTTGATCATGGCCTCTTCGGTCACGAAGCCCATCTTGAGCAGGATCACCCCGAGCCGGCCGCCGTGGCGGTGCTGATAGGCCAGCGCCTGACTGAGCTGCTCTTCGGTCAGTAGGCCGGCGGCAATCAGCAATTCACCGAGTTTTTTGCGTTTGAGCGTAGGCGTGCTCACGTCAATCCAGGGAAGGGTTCCACGGGTAAAAGATAGCCGCCAAACGGTGTTCTGTCAAAATAATCGAAGCAAACACGGCCAGCAGATAGCCGAGCGTCGGTGTGACACGCGAGCCAAGACGGATCACGACGTTGGCGATGGGGGATTGTCAGGGGGGAGCGGAGCAGCTCCCCCCTGACTTCAACGATCAGCGGATAGCGTCAGCGAGACTTCGACGTTGGTCGCCGATTCAACGATGACGACGCGGGTCGGGGTGACGTCTTTCACAAAAAACCGGCCGTGGAGCGTCTCGCCCCGTTGAGCCGTCATCAATTCCCCGTTGCGGGAAAGAAACGCCTGGTCCTTGCCTCCGCCTTTGTCCAGATAGCCGAGATAGCGGAATTGCGCCAGCTCCCGCCGGGCGTTGTCGCGAGCCAGTTCTTCCGGTGA
>JBFMAJ010000098.1:0-7452 GCA_040755775.1 Nitrospirota bacterium | reverse complement strand
CCTCGCCCCCGCCCGTCTCCGGGCTACCGGATGATCTGGGTAAAGCCCGTCCGACGGATTGATCAGGCCGTCGGCGCATTGCAGGCCTGGAAGGGGCGCATGGAATCGATCGGCCTCGCCCTCTCCGATACCGAAGCGATCCGGCCTCGGCTACGCTCACTGGGCGCAAGTCGCCTCTGCCACATCGGCGAAATGCAAACCCCGCCGCTTCGCTGGCGGCTAATCGATCAAGGATTGCTCAAACATCTTCTTGCATGGACAACCAAGCCCGATTTCTAAAATATCTTTCCCAGACGTCGCCCGAGCCCATTGGCATCGAGGTGGCGTCGGCGGAAGGCTCGTGGATCGTCGATGCCGCCGGCCGGCGCTACCTCGATTTCATTTCCGGCATCGGCGTGGCCAACGTCGGCCACCGCCATCCGGCCGTGCTGGCCGCCATCCGCGAGCAGATCGACCGCTACCTGCACGTCATGGTCTACGGCGAATATGTACAGACCCCCCAGGTCGAGCTGGCCGAGCGATTGGCCAAGGCCGCGCCTGATCCGCTCTCGGTCACCTATTTGACCAACAGCGGCGCCGAGGCCGTGGAAGGAGCGCTGAAGCTCGCGCGGAAATTCACTGGCCGATCCCTGTTTGTCGCCTTCGAGCGCAGCTATCACGGCGACACGCTCGGCGCCATGTCGGTGATGGGACAACAATCGCCGCGCGCCCCCTACGAGCCGCTCCTGCCGGCGCGCATCCTGCCGTGGGACGATCCGGCCGCGCTCGAGGCGATCGACGACCGGGCGGCGGCGGTGATCATGGAGCCGATTCAGGCGGAGGGGGGCGTGCGCCTGCCCTCCCCTGATTTTTTGGCCCGTGTCCGCCGCCGGTGCACGGAGGCCGGCGCGCTGTTGCTGCTCGACGAGGTGGTCACCGGCTTCGGCCGGACCGGGCGGCTCTTCGCCCTGGAGCACTGGGGCGTTGAGCCCGATCTGCTCATTCTGGCCAAGGCGATGGGCGGCGGCATGCCGCTGGGCGGCTTCATGGGCCGGCCCGAGCTGATGGCCACGCTCTCGGACAATCCGCCGCTGAGCCACCTGACGACCTTCGGCGGCCACCCGGTCAGTTGCGCGGCCGGCCTGGCGTCGCTGCGCGTGATTCAGGAAGAGCGGCTGGCCGAGGCGGCCGTCAAAACGGGGCGTCAACTCTTGGATGCGCTGGCCGGTATGACCGGCCTTGGCGGCCTGAAAGGCGTGCGGGGCCTGGGGTTATTGATCGGGATGGAATTCGAGGCGGCACTGCGCTGCGAGGATTTCGCCGCCAAATGCCGCAAGCAGGGCTTGTTACTGGGCTGGACGCTGCACCATGACCGGGTAGTGCGGCTGGCGCCCCCGCTGAATCTCACGGCCGACGAGCTGGATCACGGCCTCGCGATTATTCAACAGGCACTACGGCAAAAATAGGGTCAGAGAACATTTTTATCAATGAAATTTTGGTAACAAATTTTTGTTGAAAAATGTTCTCTGACCCTATTTTTAAGCGGGTTTCGTGGTCGGTTGCTCGGCGAGACAAATTTGGTCGCGGCCGCTATTCTTGGCCCGGTACATCGCCTGATCGGCCAGCCGGATCAGATCCTTTTTATTCCGGGCGTGGGTCGGGTAATTGGCGATGCCGTAGCTGGCCGTCAGGTTGACCGGATGGCCCTCCGCCTCCAGGAACGTATGTTCCCGCAGCGCCTGCTTGAGCCGCTGCGCGATCCGAAAGGTGACGTCCAGCGGCGTCTCGGGCAGCACGACGACGAATTCGTCGCCACCGTAGCGGGCGATGATGTCGACGTCGCGCAGGTTCTGGATCAGAATCTGCGCCACCTCGATCAGGACGCGGCTGCCCATCAGGTGGCCGTACCGGTCGTTGACCTGCTTGAAATAGTCCATGTCCATGAAAATCAGCGAGACGTTGGCGCCGTAGCGCTGGCCCCGCCGGATCTCGATGTCGAGCGTCTGGTCCAGATAGCGGAAGTTGAAGAGCTTGGTCAGGTCGTCGGTCACCGCCAGGTCGGCCATCTTCTGGTAGAGGTAGGCGCGCTCGATGGCGATCTCCGCCTGCTCCACCAGCTTGACCAGCAAATTGAGATCCTGCTCGTTGAAGGGGCCGTTCCCGCTCTTGTTCGCCGCCTCGATGACGCCGACCGTCCGTTTCTTGTTCATGATCGGCACGCAGAGCAGCGAACGCGACGGCGAGCCGATCTGGGAATCCGCCCCGTTGGCGAACCGGGGCTCCTTCGCCAGATCGACGACCAGCAGCGGCTGGCCGTGGGCGGCCACCCAGCCGGCCGCGCCCTGCCCCGGCTTGACCCGTTGCGATTTGAGGCTCTTCTCGTGCTTCGACTCAAGCAATTCGAACGTCAGCTCGCCGGTCGGCTCATCCACCAGCAGCAGGGCCCAGGCTTCGGCGCGGATGAGCTGCTGAGCGCGGGCCATGATGACCCGGAGCACTTTCTTGAGCTCCAGCGTCGAGGTGAGCGCCTTGGCGGAATTGAGAAAGAAATTCAGCTCCCGCGTCCGCTGACGCAGTTCGGCGCGGAGCCGGCGATTTTCCTGCGCCAGCGTCTCCCGTTTGCCTCCGCCGTCGGCGGAGACCGGCTTGGGCGAGGAGGCCCCGCGGCCGGCTTGCTTGCCGGCACCTGCCCGCTTGGCGCTACGCACTGCCGCTCCCGCAGCATTTCTTGTATTTTTTGCCGCTGCCGCATGAGCAGGGATCGTTGCGGCCCACTTTCTTGCCGTCGCGGTGCACCGGCGATGCGGCGGCCGCGGCGCCCTGATCGCCGTTGCCGCGATGGAAGACAAGACGAGGGCTTCGGGCCGGCGCGGCGCCCGCCCCGGCCCGTCCGGCAGGCGGGGGCCCGGCGGGCAGGGGCATTCCCGCGCGCACCGGCTGCATGCGCAGCAGATGCCCGATGACGTCGGACTGGACGCGATCCATCATCCCGGCGAACAGATCGTAGCCCTCGCGCTTGTACTCGACCAGGGGGTCCCGCTGGCCGTAGCCCCGCAGCCCGATGCCCTCCTTCAAATAATCCATGGCCAGCAGATGGTCCTTCCACAGCGTGTCGATGATCCGCAGCATGACGACGCGTTCGAGATGGCGCATGTTCGCCTCGCCGATCTCCTCCGTCTTCCGGCGGTAGAGCTCGTCGATTTCCCGGCGCAGGTCGGCGCGCATGGCCTCCACGCCCCTGGCCGTCGCCCAGAACGATTCAGGCGGCGTCAGCGAAAACTGCTGGAAGACGGCGGCGGCCAGCCCCTTCAGGTCCCATTCCTCGGCGTGCTGCTCCTCGGGGCAGTAGAGCGCCACCAGCGCCTCCACGCGCTCGTCGATCATTTCCTGCACGCTTTCGGCCACCGACTCGCCGGCCAGGATCTCGCGGCGGCGCTCGTAGATGACCTCCCGCTGCTTGTTCATGACGTCGTCGTACTCAAGGAGCTGTTTCCGGATCTCGAAGTTGTGCGCCTCCACCTTTTTCTGCGCGTTCTCGATCGCCCGGGTCACCATCCGGTGCTCGATGGGCACCCCCTCCTCCATGCCCAGCCGCTGCATGAGGCCGGAAATGCGGTCGCTGCCGAAGATCCGCATCAGGTCGTCCTCAAGCGACAGGTAGAATCGGGAAGAACCGGGGTCGCCCTGCCGGCCCGACCGGCCGCGCAACTGATTGTCGATCCGCCGGCTCTCGTGGCGCTCGGTGCCGAGAATGTGCAGTCCGCCCGCCGCGATCACTTCCTGCTTTTCCCGTTCCGTTTCCTCCTTGATGCGGGCCGCCAGTTGGCGTTGCTCCTCGGGCGTCCAGTCCGTCCGTTTTTGCAGCTCCCGCTTGAAGAGAAAATCCGGATTGCCGCCGAGCAGGATGTCGGTGCCGCGGCCGGCCATGTTGGTGGCGATGGTCACGGTGCCCTTGCGCCCCGCCTGCGCGATGATCTCCGCCTCCTTCTCGTGATACTTCGCGTTGAGCACCGAATGGTCCACCCCGCGCCGCTTCAGCATGGCGCTGAGGCGCTCCGATTTTTCGATGGAGATCGTGCCCACCAGTGCGGGCTGCCCCTGTGTGTTCAGCTCGATGATCTCTTCGACGATGGCGTTGAACTTTTCGCGCTCGGTCCGGTAGACCACGTCGGGGTTGTCCGCCCGGATCATGTTGCGGTGGGTCGGAATCACCACCACGTCCAGCGAGTAAATCTTGCTGAATTCGGCCGCTTCGGTGTCGGCCGTGCCGGTCATGCCGGCCAGCTTGTCGTAGAGCCGGAAATAGTTTTGAAAGGTGATCGTCGCCAGGGTCTGGTTCTCGCTGGCGATTTTGACGCCCTCCTTCGCCTCGATCGCCTGGTGCAGGCCGTCGCTCCACCGGCGGCCCGGCATCAGCCGGCCGGTGAACTCGTCGACGATGATCACCTGCCCGTCCTTGACCACGTACTCGACGTCGCGGTGGTACATCGCGTGGGCGCGCAGCCCCTGGATCACGTGGTGCACCAGCGCCATGTTGGCCACGTCATACAGGTTGTCCACGCCCAGCAGCCGCTCGACCTTCGCGTTCCCTTCTTCGGTCAGCGAGGCCGTCTTGGTTTTCTCTTCGATCGAGTAGTCCGTCTCCGCCTTGAGATAGGGGATGATCTTGTCCACCCGGTAATAGAGGTCGGTCGATTCCTCCGACGGCCCGGAGATAATCAGCGGGGTGCGGGCCTCGTCGATCAAAATGCTGTCTACCTCGTCGACGATGGCGTAATGGAGCTCCCGCTGTACGCACTGCTCAAGCGCCACCACCATGTTGTCGCGCAGGTAGTCGAAGCCGAATTCATTGTTGGTCCCGTAGGTGATGTCGGCCGCATAGGCCTCCCGGCGGCTCACCGGCCGGAGATATTGCATGCGGCGGTCGGCCGTCTCGAACGCGGGATCGTAGAGGAAGGACGCTTCGTGCTGGATGACCCCGACGGAGAGGCCCAGCGCGTGATAGACCGCCCCCATCCATTGCGCGTCGCGTTTGGCCAGATAATCGTTGACCGTGATCAGATGGCAGCCGCGGCCGTCGATGGCGTTCAGATAGAGCGGGAGGGTCGCCACCAGCGTTTTGCCCTCGCCGGTCTTCATCTCGGCGATTTTGCCCTCGTGCAGCACGGCCCCGCCGAGCAATTGCGCGTCGAAATGGCGCATGCCCAGCCGGCGCTTGGCCGCTTCCCGCACCACGGCGAACGCCTCCGGCAGCAGGGCATCCCGCGTTTCACCGTCCGTCAACCGGCGGCGAAACTCGCCGGTTTTAGCCGCCAACCCGGCGTCATCCAACGCGGCGACCGCGGCTTCGTGCGCGTTGACGCGGCCGACGATGGGCCATAACCGCTTCAGTTCACGATCATTTTTCGTGCCGACGACTTTTTTAAGGAGGGTGCCGATCATTGAAGCCAATGGGGGGGCAAAGAGGCGAAATCCCTTGACACTGCACAGACTTGCCGCATGGGCCGATTATAGCACAAGCCGCCTGGAGCGACCAGTGAGCCCCCCGCGGATGCAGAGTGAAAATTAGTCTATAATATAGCGCAACGGATCGACGGCCCGGCCGTTGACGTGGACTTCATAGTGCAGATGGGAGCCGGTGCTCAGGCCCGTATTGCCGACGGCGGCGATGACGTCCCCCCGGCGCACCTTCTGCCCGGGGCGCACGTGCGCTTTCGACAGATGGCCGTAGACGGTCTTGACGCCGTACCCGTGATTGACCACCACCAGCTGGCCGAGGCCGCTGTCGTTGGCGACCGTTTCCACCCGCCCGTCGGCGGGCGAGACGATCGGCGTGCCCATGTAGGTGGCCAGATCGATGCCCTTATGCGTCACCATGGCGCCGGTGAAGGGGGACAGCCGCTTGCCGAATCCGGACGACAGCCATCCGCGCACCGGGCGAATCGACGGCGTGGAGGCCCAGAGCGTCATCCGCTCCTGAAGCGCCCCCGTCAACTCGTTGAAGCTCGCCTCCTGCCGGGCCGCCTCGGCCTGGAGCGTTGTCAACGAGGCCTCCAAACCCGACGACTCCGCCGATGACGGCAACGCGGTTTCGGTGCCGCCGATGCCGGCCTCGCCGTTGTCCGGTGGCGGATTCAAGTTGGTCATCACGCGGAGCTTGATGTCGAATTCGCGCAGCCGGTCCAACTGGCCCTGCAGGTCGGTCACCAATTCGCCGTAGCGCGCCAGCTCCTGCTGCTGGACGGTGCTTTGTGATTTGAGCGTCTGCAACTCCTGCAATTTTCCCAACATCACGATGTAGTGCAGGCCGAGCAGCGACAGCATCACCACCGCCCCGATCAGGGCGCCGCCAAGCTGTTTGGCCGTTCGTTTGGCGATGCGGAACTGATAGCCTTTCGCGGTCGGCTGAGGAAGAATGACGATCGTATAACTGTCATGCGCGTCCTTCATTGCCTGCTCTCCGGGGTTCGCGGCACGATCGCAAGCTTCTAAATGTAAATAAAGACTGCAAAGCCCGTGCCATGTATCATTTCTGCATCATATCGAGTTAACTAATTGTACTTACAGGTATTTTTATTATTCGCTCCCCGTACGCTTTGACCAAGTTTGCCCACTCATTGACCAAGTTTGTCCATTGTGGGTAACCGTTTACACGGCGGCGCCAGGTTCACCCCGAGGGCTCGCCCTGAAGTCTTCACCCTGAAGGGTTCGCCCCGAGGGGTGACGGTGTCGATTCCCGCAGCCATCGGAGATACTCCTCCGAACCGGCGACGATCGGAAGCGCGATCACTTCGGGCACCGAATAACTGTGCACGGCCTTCACTTCCGCGGTCAGCCGGTCGAACAGCGCCGCCCGGCTTTTGATGATCAGCAGCCATTCCGGCTCCTCGCAGCGCTGTCCCTGCCAGCGATAGATCGACTCCACGGAGCCGATCACGTTGACGCACGCCGCCAGTTGCGCGTCGACCAACCGCCTGGCGATCGCGCGCGCCGATTCGGCGCTGGGCGCCGTGACAAAAACCACAATGGATGCTTCCAATGATTCCGCGTGATTCATTGAGTCTCTCGGTCGACCCAGACTGAATGTTTGGAGCTATCATGAAGCGAGCGGCAAAGTCAATCCACTCACCTAAAGAGGCCGCGGGATTTGGGCGGGCGAGCTGTTAATTCAGAAATGACGAGGTCACCGCGCCGTCTTCCCGGTAAAGGCGCGGCGTGACGAAGATCAGCAACTCCGTCTGATCTTCAACCTTGGATTCTTTTTTGAAGAGCCAGCCGATGACGGGCAGGTCGGAGAAAAATGGAATCCCCGTGCGCTGGCTGGTCTCCGTTTTTTGGTAGATCCCGCCGATCACCACGGTCTGGCCGTCGCGCGCGATCATTTCCGTGGACGCCTCCCGCGTGATCAGCGTGGGAATGCCCAGCACCTGCTGGCTGAAGTCGGCGTCTTTTTTATACCCCTGGATTTTAAGG
>JBFMAJ010000097.1:0-7475 GCA_040755775.1 Nitrospirota bacterium | reverse complement strand
GCCGTTCGGCCGGAGCGATCGGATCATCCGCAGGCGGCGCCGCCACAACCGGCGCCGGGCGAGCGCCTGGCGCGTAATCCACTCCGCGTAGTAGCCTTCATCGTAATGCTCCCGCAAGGCCGCCATCGGGGGCGGCGGCGTCACATAGGCGACGTCGCATTGCGCGCACCGCTCCACCCGCACGTCGCCGGACCGCTCCAGCAACTCCCGAGAAGGCCCGCCGCACAGGGGACAACAGGCCGCGGCCGCCGCTTGGCTCATGCGTCTCCCCCCAGCAACACGCGATACTGCGCTTCCACCCGCCGGGCATGTTCCGCCGCGCCGAAATAGTGTTCCGCCCGCTGGCGGCCCGCTCGCCCCATCCGCTCGCGCAATAACGGATCTCGCATCAAATGCTCCATCGCCTGCGCCAGCGCGCCCGCGCTGCCGCCCGGCACCAACACGCCGGTTTCCCCGTCCAGCACCGCTTCCGCAATGCCGCCCACCATCGTGGCGATGACCGGTTTGGCGGCCGCCATGGCTTCAAGTATCACTCGAGGAAAAGCTTCAAATAATGATGGATGAACAAGAAAATCTACTGCCTGGATCCATGGTTCAATCGGGGCGCGATGCCCCATGAACACAATCCGGTCGGCCACATCCAGCGCCCGGGCTTTGACCGACAAGCGCGCCTGATAGGCCGGGTCGATCGTCCCCAGGAAGAGCAGACGGTAGTCCCATTGACGCCGGAATTGGCCCAGCGCATCCACCAGGGTGTCGGCGCCTTTGAGCGGCTCGACGCGGCCGACCGCCGCCATCACAATCGTCTGGGAGGTGATGCCCAGCTCTTTCTCGAGCGCGCGCCGGTGATGAGTAGAGCCGGCCGGCCGGGAGAGCTCCACCCCGTTATGGATGACCACCAACCGGTTCATCTGATCGGTGGGCATGGTCATTCGGAATCGCGTGCGCAGCGCGTCGGCCACCAGGATCAACCGGCTCGAGAGTCCCACGAGCCACCGGTCCGCCCACTCCCCGTTGCTGGCCCGCACGTGCCAGAGCAGCGGGACGCGGCGGAGGCGGCAGAGCCTGGCCGCCAGCCCGGCGTAGAGCGTTTCCCGCGGTGAATCGGTGTGAATGAGATCGACCCGGCGGACTCGAAGCAGGCCGATCAGCCGCAGGAGGTTGCGCACCATCGGGATGGCCGTGCGGAACGCGGCCCGCGGGAGCGGGGCGATGACGGCCTCGATGCCGGACGCCTCCAGCCACTCGCTGACCTCGCCCCGTTTCGGGCACAGTACCACGGGACGAAAATGGCGACGGTCAAGATGGCCGAGCAAGTGGATCAGGCTTTGCTGCCCCCCGCCGGCCAACGAGCCGCGGCAGGTGGTGTAGAGCACGGTGGCGCGGCGGCGAATGACCGACCAACTGAACCACCGCCGGCGCCGCTCGCGCAACTCGTCATAGAGCTCCGTCACGCGCCCGATCATCAGGTGAGCGCCGAACAATCGTTCGGCCCGGCGCCGACCGGCCTCGCCCATCGCCGACCGTCGCTTGTCATCGACCAACAATTCAAGCAGCGCCCGCGCCAATTCACCGGGCCGCCGAGGAGGGACCAGTCGGCCGGTCTCGCCGTCCACCACCGCCTCGGGAATGCCTTCCAGATCGGAAGCAACGACTGGGCGGGCCATCGCCATCGCCTCCAGCACCGCCACGCCCAAGCCTTCCCGCGTGACCGACGGCAGGCAGATCAGATCGCACGCCGCGATCAACGGCGCCACGTCGGGCTGCCGCCCGGCGAAGATCACGGCCGGCAGCAGCGACAGCTCCTGGGCCAGTTTCTGCAGGCGCGGCCGCTCGGGCCCGTCGCCCACCAGCAGCAGCCGGATATTCAATTGTTTAGGGGCGAGCTGCTCGCGCACCAGCGCCAGCGCCCGCAGCGCCACGTCGTGGCCTTTGTGCGCGCTCAACGCGCCGATGATCCCGATCACCGGATCGCCGGCGGCCAGGCCGAAGCGGCGCCGCACGGCAAGCCCCTCATCCCGATGAGCCGGCTGAAACCGGTCGAGCGCGACCCCATTGTAGATGACCGACAATTTCCCCAACGGAAGGCCTAGTCCCCGTTGCGCGAAACCGGCGACGGCGTGCGAGCAGCAAATGATCCGGCTGGTCGCGAATGCCAGCGCCCGCTCGATCCAGCGCTGCCGCCGGCGCCAGCCCCAATCGGTCGTGTGCAGATGGGCCACGATCACGGGAATGCGCGCCAACAGGCCGGCCACGCGCCCCAGCACGCCAGCGGAGTAGCCGTGCGTGTGCAGCAGATTCACCTCGTGCTGCCGGAACCAGCGCGCCAGGCGGATCAGCTCCCGCCATCGGTGCGCGCCGTCGAACTCGAAGCAATCGACCGGAACGCCGGCGCGCCGCAGCTCATCGGCGACGGCGCCCCGTTTGACCAGGCAGAGCACCCGGGGGCGATAGTGGGCCCGGTCCAATCCGGCGACGATTTCGGCCAGCACCCGCTCCGCCCCGCCCGGCTCCAGCGCATCGATCAGGTGCAGCACGCGCGCCGGCCCCAGCAGCCCGTTGGCCCGCGCGCGGCGGTCGCTCCGGCCCGGTTCGACGCTGCGCGATTCGGCCGGCGCCAGCAGCGCGGGGACCATCAGCCGCGGCCTCCCGCGATCGTCAACAAGTGGCGCAACCGATGCTCATACGTATGGCCGGCCAGCACGGCGCGCTGGCCATGCCCGGCGATCGCCCGCCGCTCGGCGGGATGGTCGGCGTAGTAGCGGATTTTTTCGGAGCATTCTCTCAGGTCATGAAATCCGATAAACTCCCGGCCCGCGCTCAGCAGGGCGGCGAGGTCTTTTTTCTCGTCGCTGACGAGGAACCCGCCCGCGGCCAGCGCTTCAAACACCCGGGTGTTCGCCATGGCGCCGTACGATTCGGCGGGGCCGCCAAAGCCGTAGTGCAGATTCAGCGTGATGGGGGTCCGCTGGTACAACCGCCGCCATTGCTCGGCGCGCAGGGCGCCGCCCCGGATTCGTTCGCGCAACGGCCCGCGGGCGGCCCGCTCCCATCCCGGCCCCCAGATGGCCAGCCGGCAGTCACGGGCCAACTGCTCCAGAAATGCTTCCCGTTCCGGGTACCACGAGCCGACGAAAATGACATCGGAATCGCCAGCGATGAAATCGCTGGCTACCGCGTCTCGTTTTTCTTCTGTCCCATTGGCCCACTCCGGCAAGCAACCGAACGGCAGCCAGTGCACGTGACGATGGCCCGCGGCCTGATGGCGATCGCGGCTCAGGCTGTCGCTGACAAAAAAATAGTCATAGTGTGGAGCGACCGCCATCGTGTAGTCGAAGTGGGCCGGATAGTCGCCGAACCAGTTCGTCACCGTGACCGACCGGCGGCGGAGCGCCCCAAGCGTTTCCGGCTGAATCGTCACGCCGCCCAGCACCAGCAGCAGATCGGGGCGGATCTCATCCGACCGGCGGAGCAGAAGCCGGTTCAGCCGGCCGACATCCCAGCGCTGGAGGCGCGGCAGCCGGTCGCGCAGCCGGCCCGGCGCGGCATAGGCGTAATGCTCAAAGACCGCCACGTCGTGCCCCATCCGGCGGAGCGTCGCCTCCACATGCTCGTTCATCGCCGGGAAACGGGCGTTGTAATAGGTTGAGAGCAGGACTCTCATGGCCGGGATGAGGTGGCCAGCGCCTTGCGCACCAGGCTCCATTCGCTCCAGGCGATGTACCGGGCCCTCAGCAGGATCGCGCCGTAGATCGAAAAGAAGAGCGCCCCGCTCACCGCCAGCGCCAGCAGCGCCGCCCCGCGCGACGGCTGAGCCCCCAAGAGCCCGGCCGGATAGCCGAGCGAAAGAATCGCCGCCGCCGCGGCCGCCGATCCCGCCGCCGGCAGCGCATAGACCCGCCGGGCAAATGCGATAAATGAGCGCTCCAAAAACCCGTGCAGCGCGCGCATGAACAGCGCATAACCGACGATCGTCGAGACCACCGTGGCCGCCAGCACGCCGGTCAGGCCGAAGCGCGTCACCAGCAGCGCGCTGGCCCCGGCGTTGAGCGCGGCCGACACGGTCAACGCGCGCATTTCGTACTGGACGACGCCGATGCCGCGGGCGATCGCCAGCCCCATGCCCGTGAGCAAATGGAACAGATAGGCCGCCGCCAGCGCCCGAACCGCCAGGACGGCGCCGCCGAACTCGCCCGGCCCCAGCCACAGATCGATGATCGCCTGGGCCGACACGACGGTGAAGACGGCCAGCGGGAGGGCCAAGCCGACCAGGTACTTGGAGCCGCGCTCGTACAAGCGCAGCAGATCGGCCCGGTTGCGCTGCGCCTCCAGCGCCGAGGCGGCGGGGAGAATGGCCGGCAACAGCACCGTGGGAAACGAGCGGGTCAGCCCGGCGACCTTCGCGCCCAATTCATACATCGTCACCTGCGTCAGCCCGACGACATGGCTCAGCAGCAACTTGTCCACGTGCAGATGGATGAGCTCGGCGCAGCGGCTGGCCTGCAACTGCACGCCGTACCGAAACAACGACCGGAAGACGGCGAGGTTCGCGCGGCGGGGCGAAATGGTCAGTCCCGGGCAGAGCCGGTGGGCCATGATCGCTTCCGCCGAAACGTGGACAATGGCCGTTCCCAGGGCGGCGGTGACGACTCCGCGCAACCCATAGCCGGCCGCCAGCGCGGCGATCGTCGCGGCCGCGTTGAACAGCCCCGTGGCGATCTCGATGAGGTTGAGCGCGTCCAGCCGCTGCAGCGCATAGAGCATCGACCGGTAGATTTGAAACGTGCTGCGCACGGCAAAGATCGCCAGCGTCCCCGCGTAGATGAATGCGACGTCGCCCTCGATCGAGAGCAGGCCCAGGATGGGGTCCCGCGCGGCCGCGCCGGCCGCCACGATCAGCAGGCTGAAGAGCAGATAAAAGAGCCAGCCGGTCGCCATAATCTCGTTTAGGCGGCGGCGCTGGTCCAACGTATGCGCCTCGGTCAGATGCTTGATGAAGCTGGCGCCGACGCCCAAGTCGAGCAGACCGAAGTAGGAGGTCACGACCGCGAGAATGATCCAGAGGCCGAATTGCTCCGCGCCCAGCTTCGCCAGCATGTAGGGGGCGAGGAGCAGGCCCACCGCCAGTGTCACACCGTAGCCGACGGCGCTGGAGAACGTGTTGCGAATGAGTTTTTCAGCCATGGTCTTCATGTTCTCTGTTCTTCGCGCGTTTGCTCTTGCGCTTGCGACAGCACGATGAGCAGGCCGGCCAGTAGCCAGAAGGGTTCCATGATTCTGACGATGATGAAGGTGTTGGCGCCGATGGCGTGCGCCAGCATGCCGGCATAGCCGGCGATAAAGCCCATGGCCAGCCCCCTCATCCACGGCGCGCTGAGCGTCCGGTAGGCCGCCAGCAGCCGCCGCCAGAGCTGTCCGAGCAGAAATCCGAACGCCGCCAGGCCGACGAGGCCCGTTTCGACCAGCACTTTAAAATACTGCGCGTCGATAAAGCCATAGCCGGCGATCCCGTAGCCGAATACCGGGTGGCTGAGCCAGTCCCGGGCGGACGTTTTCCAACTGATGATCCGCGCCGACGTGGAGGTATCGAGCGACACCTGTCCGATGCGAAGCTGCTCTTCCTGAGGCCCGTGATAGCGTTGCGTGAAGGTTTCGCTGACCCGCTGCCTGACTCGTTCGGGGGCGATGAACGGGCTCAGGGCGATCAGCAGCGCCAGGGAAACGGCCAGCATGACTTTCTGCCGGTTGAAGGCGACAAGCACCAGCAGCGCGACGCCCAGCGCCAGATAGGAGCTGCGCGACAGCGTGGCCGACAGCGCGACCAGCAGCAGCACGCCGAATGCGCCGAGCAGCAGTTTCTGCCCCTGCTCCTTCACCGACAGCAGCAGCCCGCCCACGACCGCCAGGATCAGCACGAGATAGCCGCCCAACGTGTTCGGCTCCCCGACGTCGCCTTCGAAGGGCGCGCTGGCCCGGCCGCCGGAAGGAATCTGCAGGATGGCATAGACGCTCACGATCCCGGCCGTCACCAGCGCGGCGATCAGGTACCGCTTCGCCTCGGGCGCCGATTGCACGTGATTCACCACCATGAAATAGACGAAGAAATATTCAAAGTATTTCAGCGTGTACAACGCGCCGGCCGCGGAGCTGACGCGGCCGAAGGCCATGCCCAGCGCCGTCGATGCCACGCAGGCGGTCATGTAGAGCAGAATCGCCCGGTTCAGCGGCGTCTTGACGACCAGTCCCAGCTCCTTGTGGAGCGCCGTTTTGATGAACCAGCTCACGCCGATCAGGAGCAGCAGCAGATCGTCCAGCCGGAGCGTCAAGCCCCGGCCGAGCGTCCCCTTGCCTCCCATCTGGCTGACGACGAACTCCGGGGACAGCAGCATGGAAAAAATGAGCAGGTAGAGCGCGACCGGCGTGGAGATCAGGGCGAGGCTGAAGACCGCCACGGCCAGCGCGATCAGCAGCGCGTGGGCCGGCGTGGTCTGCAGCAGCACGAAGGCGACGGCCAGGGCCAGCAGCGGGAGCAACAGCTGCGTCAGGGGCCATCCCGCCCAGGGCGGGTCGATTCGCTCGATGGTGCGCACCCCTCTGCTCCCTGTCAGCCCGGCGATCGATGGAGGCCGGCGCGCGACTCCGGGGGATCAGCCCCGGCCGGCGCCCGCCAGCTTGGCCGCCTCGCCGGCCGATTCGGAGCCGGGCGCGGCGAAATAGGGATAGTGATACTGGAACTGGTAGGCGTCCATGGCGATCTCGGCGCGAATATTGTTGAGCACGATGCCCAGCACTTTGATGTTGGCCTGTTCCAGCAGGAGCTTGGCCCGCCGCAGCGCGACGCGGGGAATGTCGCCCACTTGATAGACGAGCAGCGTGCCGTCCGTCTTGCGGCCGATGACGATGGAGTCGGACACCGGCAGCGTCGGCGGCGCGTCAAAAATGATCAGATCATACTGCCGTTTAAGCTCGACGACCAGCTCGTCAAGGCGGGCCGAATTCAAGCACTCCGATGGATTGGGCGGCATGAAGCCGCTGGTGATGATGTTCAGTTTGTCGATCCCGGTGAAGGCCATGATCTCGTTGACTTTGAACCGGCCCATCATCAAATCGGGCAGGCTGCGGCAGACCTGCTCGAACGATTTGGAGCCCATCAGCAGCTCCGTCAGCCCCGGCGATTTGTCGATGCCGAAGACCTGGTGGATCGCCGGCCGCCGCAAGTCGGCGTCGATGACCACCACGCGTTTCCCGGCCTGCGCCATGCTGACCGCCAGGTTCACGGCCACGCTGGTCTTGCCTTCCCCGATCCCCACGCTGGTCAACTGCAGGACCTGCAGCGGCTTGCCCAGCGCGGTGAAGAGCAGATTGGTGCGCAGCGACCGGTAGCTCTCGGCCAGCGACGACTTCGGAGAATAGAGCAGAACCAGATCGGCCGGCGACCAGCCGCGCGGGCCGTGGTCTTTGCGGCCCCGGTGGCC
>JBFMAJ010000096.1:0-7508 GCA_040755775.1 Nitrospirota bacterium | reverse complement strand
CTTTTGGCGCGGGCAGCGCGCGGGCGCTGTCAACGGAGTCTCCGGGGAAGGCGGTCAGATCCATGGCCATCCCGTTGGCCAGCGTGGCGACCAGCTCCCGCATGAGCCGTTGGTCGACCGGCGGCCGCGCCAGCAGCAGGTGAAAACAGTCGCTCAGGCGGGCCAGCAACGCGCGTTCGCCGGGAGTGCCCTGGCGGGGATCGGCGCGACCTGCCAGATCGAAGAGGCGGTCCCATTGGATGGCGGGCCGCAGAAACTGTTCCCGATAGTGTGTAAGATACGTCAGGCGCTCTTCCCGCGGCAGCAGATCGGTGTCGGCGATCGTGTCGGCGGCCCGGCAGAAGAGATAGCCCAAGCCCAGCGTTTGGCGGGTCTGCGGCGGCGCGACGCGCAGCGTCAAGTAGAATGATCGGGAAACCGAGCGAAGGATATCATGGAGCAACGTCGCCGTAATCTCTGCCTTGGATTGGTTCATGCGGGAGCGGTGGGGCGGTGACGGTCATTCTGGACGATGAATCGATGGAAGTCAAGTAACGGACGGGCGATGATACGATTCGTGATGATCGGCTGTCTTGCGGCGATGATCGGCTGCGTCGCTGAGGGCCCCCGTCGGCACGCCCCGGCCTCCGCTCCGTCCACGGACGGGGGAACGCTCTACATCGGAACGGCGGCCCAGGGGTGGGAAGAGATTGTCCGGGCCAACCCGCTGGGGCCGAAGGACAACATCAAGGGCGTGGTGCTCTCCAGCCAGCCGGCAGTCTCACACTTTCTCGTGCAGATCCGCGACCGGGAGCAACCGCATATCCACCGGACGCATGAGGCGACGGTCGTCATGCTTCGCGGCCGCGGCCGTCTGGTGCTGCAGGACCGGATTCTTTCGATGCGGGTTGGGGATGCCGTGCTGATTCCCAGGGGAGCGACGCATTATTACGTCAACGACGCCCCGGAGCCGACCGTGGTGCTGGCGATCTTCACCCCGTCGTACGACGGCACCGACGCCGACGTGGTGCCGTTCGAGGATCGGCCCGACGGGGCGCCGTGAACGGCGTATACGTCAGTAGGGGCGTATGGCCATACGCCCCTACGTAACGGGCGTCATTCAGATTTTTTCAGCGTCACGGTGATCGTCTTCAGATTCCCGCTGACGAAGACTTCCTCGCGGTAGGTCGCGTAGCCGGCCTTTTTGATTTCCACGACGTGCTTGCCCGCTTTCATCTGGATGAAAGTGCGCCCGCGGTATTGACTGGCCGGGCCCATCGAGGCGCCGTCTACGAAGACCTCCGCGTCATCGGGAATGACGATCGTCCGAAGGCCCCCGTCGCCGCTGACCCCGAACGTGGTTTGGGTGGGAAAGCCGCATCCGGTGGCGGCGATGAGCAGCAAGCCGCCGGCCAGCCATCCGAGCATCATCCGGTGAGTCCGTCGCATCGTTGCCCCTTTCGGTCCGATTATTGAGCCAGGCGCACCACGTCGCCCTGCGTGAAGCCGGCGCCGTCGACCGGCTTGGCGATGGCGCCGTCTTCGCCGAAGAACTCGATAATTTCCAGCGTGCCTTTCTTCTGCCCGCGCACGCGCCCCATCGACAGGCCGGTCTCCGGGTCGATGACCTCCTTGCCGAGCGTGTAGCCGGCCAGGCGGTCGCCGATCTTCAACCCGGTCTTCTGCCCGGCGTTGATGACGACGTCGCCGTCCTGCACGGCCGCGACGCGTCCGCTCCACTCGATCTTGGCCATCCGGTCCAGCAGGTTGTCGATGAATTGCGCGATCGCGGCCCGCAGCGCGTTGCCGCCGAGCGTTTCATCGTAGCCGGCCTGCTGGCCGATGCCGAGGACCTCCGTGGTTTTCGTTTCATAGACGCCGGTGCCCGATTCGGCGAAGAGGATCTGGCCGGTCTCCGCGTCCACGACGCGCACGTCGACCGTGGCGGTCGCCTGCTGGAGCTTTTGCTTGCCGATCAGAAATTCCGAGCCGAGCGTCTTGACGCCAAACTGCGAAATCGAGCCGGTGACGATGGCGTTCAGCCCGAGCATCTTGCCCGTGGCCGCCGCGGTGGCCGGATTGACGGCGCCGCTTTGCCCGAAGGCCTGCTCGTCCAGCACCTCCTTGGTATCAGTCCGGCTGACCATGATGAAGCCGCCCGAGCGGCTCAGCTCCGTCATGAGAATGTCGGACGCGGACGAGCCCAGCCGGCCCCGTCCGAACGCGGTCTTGTCCTCGAATTTGACCACGGCGACCCGCCGCTTGGGTCCGGAAAAGGTGATCTTCCCGGAGGCCAGCGGCTGGCCTTCCGACGGCGCGCCCACGCCCGTGCCCTTCGGCATCGGGCCGCTGATCATCGTGCCGGTGCAGGCGACCGTCATGGCCAGGCTGGCAAATCCCACATATGCGATCCAGTGCTTCATGGCTGATTCTCCCGTTCATGGTCTTCTTTCGGCGTTTCCCCGGCCGCGGGCAGTTGCAGTGGCGGAGGGGGCAGCGATGGTCCGATCTCCTTCACCAATTGCCTGGCGTACGGGGTCATCGGGCTGAGCAACAGATTTTGCACGACGCCCGCCACCAGCTCGTCCATCGAGCCGGCCAGCCGCTTTTTGCTGACGGCATGCGTCTTCTCCCATAACGGCTGATCCTTGTCCGCCGAGATCAGTTGAAAGCGCGCGCGGACGGTGATTTCGTTGTAGACCCCCGTGGTCATTTTCTTCCACTCCAGCACGTCGCCGTAGAAGAGCGTCTGCACGCCGAGCGCGTCGGCCAGCTCCGGCGGCGTGGCCGCGGCCAACTGGCCGCCGTCGGAAATTTGCAACTGCTCCCGCAAGCGCCGGTCGGTTTCCTCCAGCGGTTGCAGCGCGTAGCGGCGGCCGGCCGCTTCGTCAAAAAACAATTTGCGGAGAATTTCCGGGGCCGCCACGGTGTTGGTTTCATTGGCAAAGGGCAGAATGGCCGTTTGAGCGCCGATCGCCGGCAGATCCGGCGCCGCGGGCGGTGTGTCCTCGACAACCCGGCGGGAGGCGCATCCGCTGACCAGCAGGCCGGCGAGCGCGATTGGAAGAACGCCCATGAAGCCGCGGGGTATTCGTTGAAGAGGTCGCATCAGCGGGGGGGAACAGCGCGCTGCATCTGCTCGATCAACCGATCGGCCAATTGCTCGGCCGCGGCGCGCAGCGCCAGCGCGCCGGCCGTGGTTTCATCGATATGCAGGCCCGGGGCGAACGAGGTGCCGCTGGCCACCACCTCGCCGGTGGCGACCCGCACGGCCCGCGCCGACAGATTTGCGTGCGCGTTTTGCATCGAGGAGCCGGCCACGTCGCCGGCACGGCGGCTGAGCGCCTTGCCGAGAATGACGATGTCGGCGCCGAACGTCCGGCCGACCGCCTGGGCGGACTGATCGGTCAGATCGACGATGCCGTAGGCTTTCTCCAGCGTCACCTGGCCGCTTTTGGCCGCCACGTCAACGGGCGCGAAGCCGGCCGCGCGGAGCTTCTCATTCAGCACCGACTCAGCGATGCCCAGGGACGTCTGGTGCGCCTTGAATTCCGCACGCCCCTCGCCGAAGTACGACCACCAGAAGAGCAGGTGCTCCTGGCCGATCTGCTGCTCGGCGAGCATCACTAGCACCGTGGGCGGAAGTTGCGGCTGGGGCGGGGGCGGCGCGGCAAGCGCCGAGAAAGCGGTTCCGGTCAACCACGCGGCCAATACGGCAATGACGAATGATGGAGCGCGATGAGGCGGTTGTGGACGGGGATTCATCGAGGCATCACAAACAGCGCTATACAGAATATGCCCCGATGGCGGGGTTGTCAAGCCGACCCAAGACGCAACGAGGGCCTTCCGGTTCACGCCGGAAGGCCCTCGTATATCTATGGGTGGGGGATTACTACTTTCCTTTGACTACCGTACACCATTCGCCCATAATGCCAAGAATATTCTTGGCGGTGTGATCAACCGAAGAAACCTCAGTGATGCCGCCGGCGGTTTTGGCCGCAGCTATGCTGGCGTCTCCCGTCGCGATTAATCCCAAAATCGACTGGGCGCAGGCTTTTCCTTCCTTCGAAGCGGTAGTTGATGTGGTCGCCGTGTCGCCATATTTCGCTTCAGTATAAAGGAGGCCCGTCACGGGAGATTGGACAATGTAACATCCGGTGAGGCTGACCATGCCCACAGCGATGACAAACCAAACCACAAAGGTTCGAAGCATGAGAAATCCTCCTCTTAAGGGGTGAGGTCTTCCAGGATACGCGCCACCATAGCATCGCAAGATGTTTAGTGTCAATGGCAGCCTGCATAACCGCGCGTTGAACTATTTCTTGACTTCCCAATTGCTGTGTGCTATGACTCACGGCTAGTTTTTAGCACGAATAGTTCAATGCCTTTCAGAGAGGGATGATGCATGCGCCTTCTTGGATTATTCTTGTCAGGGTTTTTTCTCCTCAGCATGGCTCATGTCGCATGGGCGGCTTCGGCAAAGTATGTCGGCGTCGCCAAATGCGCCTCCAGCGGCTGTCACGGATCGGCAAAATTGGGGAACCAAAAGGCGTCATGGGAAGAGTCCAAACATGCCGAGGCCACGTCCGGCCTGAGCGGCAAGAAGGGAAAACAGTATGCCGCCGCCTTGGGGATCGATGACCCGGCTGAATCCGACCTCTGCATGTCCTGCCATAGCACGGCGTGGGGAGTCGAGGAGAGCCGCCTGGCCTTGACGTTTGATCCGGAAGAAGGCGTTCAGTGCGAGGGGTGTCACGGCGCCGGGAGCGACTATATCGATCCTCACAAAAAGGAAAACGCCGACTTTGCCGCGGTGATGGCGAAAGGCATGCGCGACCTGAGGACGGAAAAACAGCGCGAGGAGCTCTGCGGCGGCTGTCATCGCCAAAGCGACAAGTATGACAAACTGAAAAAGAGCGAGCATCCGAAGCCCAGCGCGGCCCCGCTGAAGGAATTGGAAGACAAGATGGAAGAGAAGAAGCACTGGAAGGAGAAGGCCTCCAAGTAAGCCGCGGAACGCTTCCCATGTGGATGAAAACTAAAGTGCGATCGAAAACAAGTGTATTGATGTATTTGGGAATATTGACGATTGGCCTGGCCGCGCTTTCTCTCGTTTGGATGGAAGAGCCTCCGGCCGTTAGCGCTGCCGAAGATGAGACGGCGGAATCCCAGGAGACGGAAGAGCCCAAGGTCAAGGGCGGAGACTTCACAAAGGCGGAGGTCTGCGGCGAGTGCCATTCGACCCAATACTCGCAGTGGCTGGGGTCGATGCATCATTACGCGCAGGCCAGCCTGACGAACGAGCTGATCAACGATTTTGTACAGAAACAGACGGGGAAGACCATTGGATTGTTTTGCATTCGCTGCCATACGCCGATCGGGACGGAGATGGGAGAACCGTATGCCATGCCCAATTCGGAGCGCAGCGAGATTTCCCTGGAGGGCGTCACCTGCGACGTCTGTCATTCCGTCAGCAAGGAACACGGCCAAGTCAACACGCTCTTCAGGTTGAAGCCGGGCAATAAGGTCTATGGACCTCACGGGAAGGGTGGGAAGGATGATCCCGCGCCGGCGAAGATCGACTTTCATCAGGCGGAACAACGTGACGTGTTCAAAAAATCTGAAATGTGCCAGCACTGTCACGAGCTCTACGTCCCCAATGGACTCCGCCTCCAGGAAACCTACTCCGAGTGGAAAAACAGTCCCTGGGCCAAAGAAGGGGTGCCCTGCCAATCCTGCCATATGGGGCCGGAGCCCGGGAAACCATCCGAGCGCCCCCTGGGGCCCATCGCCGAAGCCGGCGACCTGGAGTTGCCCGAGCGTCCTCTCTCCGACCATTCCTTTATCGGTGTCGATTATCACTGGACTGATGACTATCCATTGCCCGGCGGTTCAAAACGCACGAAGGAACGCAACGCCAAGTTGCAGGCGCAGCTCAAGGAGAAGCGCGAAGAGTTGATGCGCAACGCGGCCAAGCTTCATGTGAAGGCGCCCGCAACGTTGGCCCCTGGCCGCAAGGGCGTCCTGTCGGTCCGGATCGAAAACGCGTTTTCGGGGCACCATTTCCCCACGGGATTCCCATGGCGTCAGGTTTGGGTTGAAGTCACCTACACGGATCAACACGGGAAAGCGTTTTTCCAGTCTGGCGACCTGGACAGCAATGGAGACATTCGAAACCGGTTCAGTCCTGACGTGAGCGCGGGCCTGGTCAAGCGCGACAAGCACCTGGTCAGTTTGCAAACACAGATCCTCGTACGAGGGTTTAAAGGCAATGATGTTGAGGTCATGTTCCCGCTTGCCGAAGAGGACGCGCCCGCGCCCACGGTCTTTCCGGCCGTGACGCCGCAGTTGGTCTATAACGGGGCGGAAAACGCCAGGATGGTCAAGCGCGGAATCCCGGCAAGAGAGAGCCGATCCTATACGTACCCCATTGCCGTGCCCCGTGATCTTCAGGGCACGGTCGCATACACAGTGCGCCTCTTATACCGGAATTTCCCGCCGTATTACTTCAACTATTTGACCCGCTATTACCCCGATTTAAAGGATCTCCTGGCTTCGATGAAATCGAAACTTGAGATCTATGAAGTCGATTCGGTGAGCGGTGAAATTCAAATGAGCGAGAAGTGACGGCCGCCCCCGCTGTGCGCGCCGGTGCGCGTGATGTCTTGATGATCGCGGCGCTGGCCATGATCCTGTTCCTTGGCTCGGCATCCCGGGCTTCGGCCATTCAGTTCCTGCCCGAATGGCGGCCCTTTGACGATATCACGCGGTTTGCCCTTCACGGCGATTATCAGCTGTTCGGCGTGCTGAACAGCAGCGACGATACCGGCGCCGGCCGCTTTCGATTGTTGAACACGCTGACCCTTGACTCGGATCTTCAGTTGACGGCGACCCTCCGGTTTCACGCGAGATGGCGTCCCATCGAGAACCAAGTCATCTATAACAGTGAAGGGGGCAGCGACCGTTTTGCCCGCGGGTCGCTTGAAGATGAGACGCTGGAGCGAGTGTTTTTCGAGGTGAAGCTGCTGAATCTGATCGATGCGGCGGGCGGCCGGGTCCCCCTGCTGTTTCATAATTTATACATGGCCGAAGATGATGTCGTGGGGCTGCTGATTGCTAAAAACAACATCGCGTTGGGAGCGCTGCCGAACGCGCGGGTGCTGGTGTTTGGCACCGTGTTGGGGAAGGATAGTGAACTGGATCGCCTGGCTGGCCAACGGGTGGGCCTCTATGGGATTGATGCCGCGGTCGATACGTCCCGGTACATTATCGAAGCCACGTTCGGATCATTGAGCAATGCGGAATTCGACAGCCGCGAGGAGCGGCACGCCGGGTTGTCAATCACGCGCATCGAACAGCGCCAGTCTACGTCGCTGCGGGGGTTGTTCAGCGATGTCCAAACCAACCGGCATTCCGGCGGGTTGGTCATCCTCGAACACAGCTACGTGCTGGCGTCCCGATTTTTTGACCGGCCCACGGTCTATTTGAACGGTTTTTACGGGACGGCCGATTATCTCAGCATGGCGAGC
>JBFMAJ010000095.1:0-7523 GCA_040755775.1 Nitrospirota bacterium | reverse complement strand
CGAGCGCCCCCTCGACGGGGGGCAGGGCGGTGACCGAGGGCGGCTCCGGGATCGACGCGCAGCCGGCCAGGGCCAGCAGAAGAGGCGGCAGCCAGTGACGCCGGACGGTCATGGCGCCATGCGCCGGTGGAGGGCATCGATGGCGGCCGTGTCGACCGGCCCGAATCCGTCGGTCCGCAGCTCGCTCCGCAATTCCCCGGCCGCGGGATCGTCCTTCATGCCCAGCAGGATCTGGATGATGGCGTGCAGCGGCGCGTCCGGCTCGCCGAAGGTCACGACCAGCGGCGGCGGCAGCGGGGCGGTTTCATGCAGCACGCGCAATTGCTTGCCCTCGCCCAGCGCGGTCAGCGAGGCGAATTGCTCGTCCGTGACCAGCACCCCGCTCAATTCGCCGCGGATGACCCGGCGCGCCGCGCGCAGCAGCCGCTCCGTGGGCTGGCACTGAAACGGCAGCTCGGCGGCCGATCGCTGGAACGTCAGCCTGGCGGCGCCGTCGGCATTGTGGCAGAGCGGTCCGGCGATGATGCCGCGCAACTCCTCCCAGGAGGACGCAGTGTTCGCCGAGGCCACGAGCAATCGATAGCGGTCCTCCGTGCGGCCGCCGGGGCGGGTGGCCAGTTGCGGCCGCAGATTATGCCGGGTCCGTTGCTCCAGATAGTAGGGCAGTGTGACGATGCCCAGGCGGGGCTTCGTCCGGACGACCGCGACGGCGGCATCCTCGGGCGTATTGACGTAAAGGCCTCGCACGGGGGGGTGGCCCGGCAGCCGCGCGGCCAGATAGTCGGCCAGGCGCGCCATGACCGGCGCGGCCTCTTCCGTCGTCCCCGGCGAGCCGGGCTGAATCAGAATAAACTGAATCGGGTCGGGGGCGCCGGCCGACGCCCTCGGCCACGGCGCCGCCGTCATGATCAGCGCAACGGCAACGACTCGGAGTAATCGCCGACGCGAGGGCATGGCGCCGCTATTCATGGCGGGCCGCCGGCCGGATGAGCCGCTCGTGCAGCGCGGGCAGGATGATGATCGTGGCGATCAGGATGCTCATCGTGCCCAGCGCCATGATCTGGCCCAGGCTCGCCAGGCCGCGGTGCTGGCCCAGCATCAGGCTGCCGAAGGCCAGCAGCGTGGTCAGCGACGAAAGCGTCACCGACGTGGCCGTGCTGGTCTCCAGCATCGGGCGCGCCGGCTCCTCATGCATTCGCTGGACCATCTGAATGCCCCCGTCGATGCCGGTGCCGATGAGAATGGGGATGGCGAAAAAGTTCGCGAGGTTGAAGGGAATGTCCAGCGCGCCCATGGCCCCGAGCAGCCAAAAAAGTCCGGTCGCCAGCGGCACGAAGGCCAGCAGCACGGCGCGCCAGTGGGCGAAGTGCAGCCAGACCAACGCCAGCACGGCGAGAAAGCTCAGCAGGGCCGTTTGCTGAAACGCTCCGCGCATCAGCCGGGAGGCCGCCATGGCGGTCACCGGGGGGCCGGTC
Source organism: Nitrospirota bacterium (assembly GCA_040755775.1). Lineage (GTDB taxonomy): Bacteria > Nitrospirota > Nitrospiria > JACQCE01 > JACQCE01 > JBFMAJ01. Next base: position 6,048 of record JBFMAJ010000095.1, on the reverse strand, counting down.
ACCGCCGGATCGACGGCGCGCAACGCCTCGACGAAGGCGCGCATCGCGTCCGGATCCCAAATGTTCTCGGCCGGCGTGATTGTGATCAGATAGCGGCCGTCCCGGCCGACGAAGCGGTCGCGCGCCAGTTGGGGGGCATTGTCCGCCGTCACCCGATCGGGTGTCAAGCGGGGCCGCCATCGATCGAGCTGCGCGGCCAGATCGGCCATGAAATCGTGCTGAAACGACGCCAGCCGAGGCCCGGCGCTCTGCTCATCCGCCAGCGCGGCCGAGGCCGTTTGGGCATGCCCGAGCAGTCCGGTCACCGGCGCCATCTCGGCCTCGCGGCCGGCGGCGAACAGTTTCTCCTCGACGGCTTCCAGCCCGTCGATCACCCGCGCCAGCGCGCGCCGCAGCTCGGCCGGATCGGCCGGGGCATCAGCGCGAACGGATAGCCGCTTGACGCGCTGGGCCGCGCCGGCCAGCAATGCGCGCTTTTCCGCCTGGCCGGAGGGCAGGACGTCGAGCAGGCTCTCCACTTTGCCGACCGTCGGCAGCTCGGCGAAGCGCCAACTCAGCCGTTCCGCTTCTTCGAGCGTTTCGGCCTGCGCGGCGGCAAACCAGGTCGATTCCCGGCTCTCCTCCATCAGCGCCAGCTCCCACCGGACCGACTCCAGCTCGCGGGCCTGCAGATTCAGCAGATTGTCGTCAAAGCGCAGCCGCAGCCCCCAGGGCGCCAGCAGCAGCGTCAGGACGGCCACGCCACCCAGCACCGCCCCGTGCCGGGAAGCCAGCCGGTTCAGCAGGGTCAGCCGGAGCATCCGCCGATGACGGACCGGACGGGCTTCGGCCCGGCGATCGGCCAGATGGAGCAACGCGGGGTAGACGGTCACCATGGCGATCAGCGAGAGCACGATGCCGCCGCCGGCGATGAACCCCAATTCCTTCAGCGCCTTGAAATCGGCGAAGAGCGCGCAAAAGAAGGCGGCGGCCGACGTGGCCGCGCAGGTCAGGTTGCCGACGGCCGCGGTGGTCATCGCCCGCGGCAGCGCGTCGCGGCGCTCGCGCTCCAACTCCTCCTGATAGCGAGCCAGCAGGTGCATGCCCCAGTTGATGCCGACGCCGATGATGACCAGCGTGAAAACGGCCGAAAGCAGGTTGAGCGAGCCGATCGTCACGGCGGCCAGCCCCAGCGCCCAGACGATGCTCATCAGCAGCGTCAGCACGGCCAGCAGCGGCCGCCAGAGGGCGCCGTAGGTCACGATGAAGAGGAGCGTCACGCCGGCGATGGCGATGATCGTCGCCCGGCGCATGTCGCGGTCGGTCGTCAGCATCTCATCCGCTTGCAGCACCGGCCGTCCGGTCAGCCCGGCGGCCACGCCCGGCACCTGCGCCCGGCTTTCGTCGAGCGCGTGCCGGATGGCCGCCAGCGGCGCTTCGATCACCTGCGCGGTGGAAAAATCCTTCGGCACGGTGACCAGCATGAGCAGGAAACGGCCGTCGTCGGTGAAAAGATAGCGGCTCAGCCGCTCATCGCTAAAGGCCGCCAGCGGCGACGCGTAGGGCGCATCGGCCGTCAGCGCGCGCGCCAGGCCGCTCAGCAGACCGTCGAGCGCCCCAAACAGCGGGGCCAGCTCGGCCTCTGCTTCGCCCATCGGCTCCGCCAGGCGGCGGCCGATCCAGTCGAAGAGCGCGGAGAGCCGACCCGTGGCCAGCACCGGTTCCAGCTCCGGCGCCAGCCGCTCCAACGCGCCGCTCAGCTTGCGCAGTTGCTCCGTTTCGGCATAGAGCAGCGACGTGTCGCCCAGTTGGTCGGGGCCGACCCGGTAGGTGACCTGCTGGATCAGCGCCGGATGGTCGGCCAGCCGTTGAGCCAGATCATCCGCAAATCGCTTGGCGTGCTCGGCGTCTCGGCCGTCGATGACGACGTAGAGAAACTCCTGATCCTTAAAATTGCGCAGAAATTCCAGATAATTTCTTTGAAAGGGGATCTCTTCCGAGACCAGCCGGTCCTGATCGCTGATCAGCGTCAGGCGGGTGACGGCGGCCCAGCCGGACAGCAACGTCAGCAGCGCGGCCGCCGCCAGCACGGCCCACGGCCGGCGGCAGACGAAACGGGTGATTAGTCGCAAGAATTCAGCGAAATAGCGCATTCGCTCGAAACTAACAGAGTGGGGTCATCGAGTCAACCTTGTACGGCGATGGGGGTTGTCAGGGGGAGCTGAGCCATCTCCCCCTGACTCGAATGGTGGCGGAGTCAACCGCAAAGCGTGTACAATGTGCCGGCAATGTTTCAAGAATATCGAGCCGATCCATGCAGGTAAAGGCGGCGCCCGCGGCGGCTCCGTCCGTCACCAGCACGGCCGCGCGCCATCATCACTATCACGGCGAGGAATGGCACACGCCCCGGGGACGGATGGTCCGGGAGGTGGTCTTCGGCTTCAACGACGGCCTGGTGACCGGCATCGGCTTCGTGGTCGGCGTGACCAGCTCGGCCGTGGAGGCGCCGCTGGTGCTGCTGACCGGCCTGGCCGCGGCGGCCGCCGCCTCGCTGTCGATGGCGATCGGCGCCTATCTCTCCACCAAGTCGCAGAATGAATTCTTTTCGCGCGAGATCCAGCGGGAGCGCCGGGAAATCGACGAGCTGCCGGGCAAGGAGCGGCAGGAAATGGAGGAAATCTTCTCCGAGATGGGCTTCGAGCCGCAGGAGCGCGAAATCCTGATCCGGCGGATCACGGCCAACAAGGAATTGTGGGTGCGCTTCATGATGCGGGAGGAGCTGGGCATCTTCGACGAGGATTTCGACAACCCGGTCAAGGCCGGCGCGGTGATGGGCGCCGCCTTCGTGCTGGGGTCGATCCCGCCGCTCGTGCCCTACATGGTCCACGACGACGCCGTCACGGCCATGCAGTGGGCGGTCGCCATCGCCCTCGTGGCCGCCTTCGCCGCCGGCGCCGTCAAGACCATGGTCGCCAAGACGGTCTGGTGGAAGAGCGGCCTCGAGATGATGCTGCTCTCCGCGCTGGCCGCGGCGATCGGCTTCGTCGTCGGGCAGTTTATTCCCGTCTTCGTTCCCTGAGTCCGCGATGCGCGCTTCATCCGCCGTCCGTTCCGTCCGCCCGTTGTCCGTCGCCGTCGTGACATTAGGTTGCCCGAAAAACCAGGTCGACTCCGAGGTGATGCGGGGGCTGCTGGCGCGCGACGGCTTCCGGCTGATCGAGCAGCCGGAGCGGGCCGACGTGGTGGTCGTGAACACCTGCGGCTTCATCGATCAGGCGAAGGAAGAGTCGATCGATACGATCGTGCGGCTGGCCAAATTGAAGCAGTCGGGCCGCTGCCGCGTGCTGATCGCCACCGGCTGCCTGACCCAGCGCTACTCCGGCGAGCTGCTCAAGGAGATTCCGGAGTTGGACGGCGTGACGGGCACGGGCGACTTTCAAACGATCGCCGAGATCTGCCGGGAGCGGCTTGCCCCTGCAAAAACAACAGTGCCGATTTCACTCACTGAACAGATGGCCTTTCTCTACGACGATGCCACGCCCCGCCACCGGATCGGGCCGAAGCATTCGGCCTATGTAAAAGTGTCGGAGGGCTGCAACTACCGCTGCTCCTTCTGCGCCATCCCGTCGTTTCGCGGCGATTTGAAGAGCCGGCCGATCGACTCGGTCGTGCGCGAGGTGGAGCAACTGGCCAAAGAGGGCGTCAAGGAGATCAATCTCATCGCGCAAAGCCTCACTAGCTACGGCTGGGACTGGCGCGATAAGTCCGCGTTGGTGCGCTTGCTCGCGCAGCTTGCGCCGGTCGCGGGCATCGAGTGGATCCGCCTCTTCTACACATACCCGACCGACTTCACCGACGAGTTGATCGAGCTGCTGGCCAAGGAGCGCAAGCTCTGCCGCTACGTCGATCTGCCGCTGCAGCACATCAATGACCGGCTGCTCAAGGCGATGAACCGCAAGGGGAGCCGGCGCGACATCGAGCAACTGATCGAGCGGCTGCGAAAGGCCATTCCCGATCTGGCGCTGCGCACCACCTTCATCGTCGGCTTTCCGGGCGAAGGGGAGGCGGAGGTCGAAGAGCTGGAAGAATTTGTCCGCGCCATCGGCTTTGACCGGATCGGCGTCTTTACCTATTCGCCCGAAGAGGGCACGGCCGCCTTTGCGCTGGGCGATCCGGTCAGCGCCGAGGAGAAGGCCGAGCGCCGCCAGCGGCTCTTGGACCTGCAGGAGGAGATTGCCGGGGAGCGGCTGGCCGCGATGATCGGCAAAAAGCTGCGCGTGCTGGTGGACGGGCCGGCAGATGACGGCAGCGACCGCCTGGAAGCGCGGCATCAGGGCCAGGCGCCGGAGATCGACGGCGTGGTGTTGCTGGAACAATCGAAGAAACAACCGTCACCCGGCGATCTGGTGACGGTGGAAATCACCGATACAATCGGCTACGACCTTGTTGGTCGCGTAACGCCCATGTAGGGGCGACCAGCCGGTCGCCCGCCTACGATTGCCCTGCCTGCTGTAGCGCATTCAAATCGAGCTTGGTCATCTTCAGCAGCGCGGCCATCACCTTATCCGATTTTTGGGGATCCTCGATCATCGTGCTCACCGCGGTGGGGACGATCTGCCATGACAGGCCGAATTTGTCCTTCAGCCAGCCGCACTCCACCTCTTGGCCGCCATCGGCAGAGAGCGCCGCCCAGAGCTCGTCCACCTCTTTTTGGTTTTCGCAGTTGACGATCAGCGACACGGCCTCCGTGAATTTGAAGATCGGCCCGCCGTTGAGCGCCAAAAATTCCTGTCCGTCGAGCTGAAACCGGATGGTCATGACCGAGCCCTTGGGCCGGCCGGCGACCTTTGCCGCCGCGTCGCCGTAGCGGGTGACGCTGCCGATCTTGGAGTTTTTGAAAATGGAGGTATAAAACTTCACCGCTGCCTCGGCGTTGTCATCAAACCAGAGGCATGGCGTGATTTTTTGGATGACCATGCGCGCCTCCTTTGCCCTTGCAGGAACTATTCGTCGGGAAACTTCAGGCCGGTTTTCTGGACTTCCTGGTAGGGCAGCAGCCAGACCAGCGATTCATCGTGCAGATCGACCACCTGGATCCGGTTGCCGAACGGATCGTGAAAATCGCAGCGGAAGCGCGGGTTGAACTTGAGGCCATATTTCTTGGCCGCTTTCTCGCGCACCTCCGCGACTTGCTTGTCGTCGCGCACGATCAGCGCGAAGTGACGCCCCCGGTCCGGCGTCATCGTTTGTACCTCGAACATCGCCAGGAACTGGTGCTCGCCGAGCTGAAAGAAGGCATCCCCCTCGCCCCCTCGGAGCTGCTTGAGGTTGAAGACGTCCGTGTAGAACTCAATCGCCTTCTTCAGATCGGTCACTTCAATGGCCACATGGCCGCATCCATAGACCTGTACGCTCATGGTGGGGACTCCTAGGGATGAGTCAGCCTAGAATAGCGGGACGAACGGAGTCAAGCGGGATGGCGCTAAGTTTGCGTAGGGGCGATTCACGAATCGCCCGTCTTGCGGGTCATTTGTGAAGCGGTGGGAAATGTGGTTTTGCAAGACCTGACCCTCGCGGTCCTGCGAAAGAATTGCTGTGATCGAAGTCATGTTTTGTTGGCGGTATCCATACGTTATTAGGAATGATGGATTTTGCCTTGCACAATAAGCTCCGCTGCCACCACAAGCTTATTTTTATATGTAAGAAATACGGTATCACTGTTTGTTGAACGAGGATCGATTGCGGTTAAAAATGAATATAGGTCGATATTGGGGTGGGGTCTGGTAAAAACTCGTAGAGCCAGACTTTCTAAGGGAGTCTGAGTAGTGGATGCCCTGTGTGCCGAGGCATTTCTCATGGTACGGAGATCGGCAAGATCAGAAGTGATTGAACTTAGGTGTGGTTCGTACGGATAGCCATCTGAAAAATATATTTTTACCAGGCTGACCTGCGCCCTGTAATTCGGACAGTCGCAAAGTTGAGTCCGCCGTGGTACAACCACCCGCGGAGGACTCACGATGGGACGCAAGCGGCACACGGAAGAGCAGATCATTTCCGTACTGAAACAAG
>JBFMAJ010000094.1:0-7533 GCA_040755775.1 Nitrospirota bacterium | reverse complement strand
TTCCTTGGTTTTCGTGAGCGCGGCCTGCGCGCGGCTGGTCGATTCAAATTTCCAACGGGACTTCCCGGCCATGAAACCACTCCTTCTGATCAGGGTACGCGCCGCATCGTGTAGTGTGCGGCGCGGGAAACAGGTCTTCCAGGGGGGCGTTCACCCGGAAACTGCTTGCACTATGCCAGAGCGCAACGAGGGAGTCAACTGCCATCGCTCGCCGCGAGCCCGCCTTGACACCGCCGGGCGGTTTTGGCAAAGTGACCACAAAGCCGATCGGCGGCCCATCCACCCCCTCAACACCGATCATCCGCATGCTGTTCGCCCTGCTGCTCATCATCGTCGTCTCTCTGTTGATCGACGCCGAATTCTTCGGCGTTTCCCGGCGATGGCTCGGCCATTGGAAAATCGCCCGCGAAATCACGGAGCTTGAGCGGGACGTCGCCTTGAATCCCCACAATGTCTCCGCGTTGAATGATCTGGGCCGGCTGCGGGTGCTGAGAGGCGCGCCCGAGCGGGCCGTCGAGCCGCTGGAGCGGGCGATCGAACGAATGCACGACTCGGACGAAGCGAATTTCTACCTAGGCCTGGCCTACCTCCGCACGGGCAAAGAACGCGAGGGAGAGGAACGGATCAAGCAGGCGATCGAGCTGAACCCAAATTTCCGCTACGGAGAGCCGTTCCTGCGGCTAGGGACCCACTATCTGGAGCGGGGCCGGCTCGAAGAGGCGTTATCGATGCTATCGAAGTTTGAGGCGATCCACACGTCCAGCACGGAAGGGCTCTACCTGCTGGGCGAGGCCTACCGGCGCCTGGGCAGGCCGGAGCAGGCCGGGGAGCATTACCGAAAAAGCGTCGAGGCCTTCCACCACTCCCCGCATTACAAAAAACGCGATGAGCGGCGATGGTATTGGGCGTCGCGAATGGCGCTCTGGCGGGAGGGATGAAGAACACGCGCTTGACACATTTTTCGGGGCAATGGTATTCTCAGGACGTTGTCTTCGACCACCGATTCTTCCCGCCGCATCCGCGTGGGGCTGTAGCTCAGTTGGGAGAGCGCAAGGCTGGCAGTCTTGAGGTCGTCGGTTCGATCCCGACCAGCTCCACCATATCTGACATGGATTCGCGCTTCGGTCAAGCAGTGCCTTTGTGGCATTCGATGCGCGCGCGCGGGCAAATCATTCATGAAATATTGACTTGAAAAACGACTGCATTTCGGCCCAGGATTGCTTGTCCGCTTCCGGATCGTATTTCACCGACATTTTGAAATGCTCGGCGTAGCGGTCCGCGGCCGGATTGGTGAAGCTGTGCGTGGCGCCCGGATAGGCGATGAATCGATAGTCCGCCCCCGCGTTATCCATCTCCCGCTTGAATTGCTCCACCTGCTCGGGCGGCACGTAGGGATCGTCGGCGCCGTGGAGCACCAGCACCTTGGCCTTGACCGCGCCCGGCTGCGCCGGCGTGTCGGTGGAGAGGCTCCCATGGAAGCTGACGACGCCGGCCAGATCGCCTCCGGTTCTCGCAAAATGCAGCACCACCGCGCCCCCGAAGCAATAGCCGATGGCGGCGACCCGATCGGCGTCCACCGTGTCGTGCGCGCGGAGCAGGTTCAACGCGGCCATAAAGCGTTGTTCGCCCTGCTCCTGATTCTTGCGGACTTCCTCCGCGAACTGGCCCGCTTCTTCCGGATGATCGGCCTGCTTGCCGTCCCCATACATGTCCAGGGCAAAGGCCGTGTAGCCCAATTGCGCCAGCATCCGCGCCCGTTTCCGGACATAGTCATTATGGCCCCACCACTCATGCACCACCAGCACGCCGGGCCGTTTCCCTTGAACTTTCTTGTCATACGCCAGGTAGCCCTTCAGCGCCTGGCCGTTCGCCGAGTAGCGAATCTCCTCGACATGCAGCGTGGCACACGCGGGCAGCAGCGCGGACAGCAGCACCGTCATGCCGATCAGGCGTTTCATGAGGCGCTCCGGTGCCATGTCCCAGCGTCTCACGTTGGCGGGCTCCCGTCAAGCCCCCAGGGCGACTCGCGCAGCCAGCGCATCAGCTCCGCCGCCGGAAGCGGCCGGCTCATGTAGTAGCCCTGGGCGGCGTCGCAGCCCAGGGCGGCGAGCTGATCCCAGCTCTGCTTCGTTTCCACCCCTTCCGCCACCACCTTCAGCCCCATGTTGTGGCCGAGGTCGATCGTCGAGCGCACCGCCACCAGATCTTTTCGGCTGCCGGCCATGCCGATCACGAAGGACTTGTCGATTTTAATCGTCGAGATGGGCAGGTTCGTCAGATATCCCAAGGACGAGTAGCCCGTGCCGAAGTCATCGATGCACAGCTTCACTTTCAGCTCGTTCAGCCGCGTCAGCACGCTCAGCGCGTTGGCCTGGCTGATCATGATCGCGCTTTCGGTGATCTCCAATTCCATCCAGCCCGGGTTGACGTCGAACGATTCGAGCACCTGGGCCAAGTGGCCGGGGAGCTGCGGGTCCTGAAGGTTCCGGGCCGACAGATTGGCCGCCACGCTCAGCGCCATGCCCGCCTGATGCAGGACGCGGCATTGACGCGCGGCTTCCCGCAGCACCCACTGGGTCAGCGGCGCGATCAATCCCCGCTGCTCCGCCGAGGCGATGAATTGGTCCGGCGGGATCACGCCGTGCTCCGGGTGCTGCCAGCGCACCAGCGCTTCGACGCCGATCGCGCGGCGGGTCTTCATATTGATTTTGGGCTGGTAGTGCAGCACCAGTTGATTGCGCTCGATCGCCTGGCGCAGTTCGCCCATGAGGCTGAGCCGCCGCGGGTTGTGCCGGTCGTGCGCGGGCGCGTAGACCATGTAGCCGCCCCCGGCCTGCTTGGCGGCGTACATGGCGACGTCGGCCCGCTGGATGAGCAGATCGGCCGTGTCGCCGTGATCCGGGTAGAGGGCGACGCCGATGCTCGCTTCAACGGCGACGGGAAGATCCCGGACCGCGACCGGCGGCTCCAGCGCCATCATGATCTTGTGCACCACCGTCGTGGCATGCTCGAGCTCCGACAACGGCAGGACGATCGCGAATTCGTCTCCGCCCAGCCGAGCCACGGTATCGGATTCCCGCAGCACGCCCCGCAGCCGCAGCCCCACCTGCTGCAGGACCAGATCGCCGTAGTGATGGCCCATCGTATCGTTGATCTCCTTGAAGCGGTCCAGGTCCAGGAGCAGCAAGGCCACGGGCTTGCACTCGCGCTGGGCGGCCGCGACGGCCTGGCGCAGCCGGTCCCGCAACAGGGTCCGATTGGGCAGATCGGTGAGCGTGTCATAATAGACCAGCCGCTGCACCAGCTCTTCCGCCCGCTGGCGCTCCCGCCGGATCTCGGCCTCGCGCAGCTCCCGCTCCACGGCCGGGAGCAGGCGCTTGAAGCTCCCCTTCATGATGTAATCCTGCGCGCCCTGTTTCATCGCCGTCACCGCGGTGTCTTCCCCGATGGTTCCCGAGACGAAGATGAACGGCAAATCCAGGCCCCGCTCCCTGATCAGATTCAGGGCCGCCATGCCGTCGAATTGCGGCATCGTGTAGTCGGAAAAGGCGAGATCCCAGGCCTGCCGGTCGAGCGCGGCGTTCATACCGTCGGCCGAGTCCACCCGCTCATAGGCGGGGTCGTAACCGCCCCGCCGCAGCTCCCGCACGAGCAGCTCCACGTCGTTTTCCGAATCCTCGATGATCAAGACGCGAAGCGGGATGCCCATCCGGCCGCCTCCTCAGGCCCTCGACCGTCTCACGCTGCCCGGCGGCGGCTCATTCAAGAGCGCCCAAAAGACGCCGAGCTGTTTGACCGCCGTGACGAATTCCTGAAAATTCACCGGCTTCACAACGTAGGCGTTCACGCCCAGCGCGTAACACTCGGCCAGATCCGGCTCCTCCCGCGAGGAGGTCAGCATGACGACGGGGATTATTTTCAGCCGTTCGTCCGCCTTGACAGTCCGCAGCACCTCCAACCCGTCCACCTTCGGCATCTTCAGATCCAGCAGAATGACGGCGGGGTTCCCGGTCGACCGGCCCTGGAACCGGCCTTCGGCGCGCAGGTAGTCCAGCGCCTCGGCGCCGTCGCGGGCCACGACCACGTTGTTGGCCAGATTGTGCTCGGACAGGGCCGCCAGCGTCAGCTCGACGTCCTGGGGGTTGTCCTCAACCAAGAGGATGCTCTTCAATTCACTCATGAGGCGTACCAGGGCGATTCCCGCACCCAGCGGAGAAACTCCTCGGCGGGAATGGGGCGGCTGATGTGATAGCCTTGGACCGCGTCGCATCCCAGGGATTCGAGCCGGTCGATCGTGCGCTGATCCTCCACGCCCTCGGCCACCACCTCCAGCCCCAGGCTGTGCGCCATGCCGATGATCGACTGCACGATCACCGCGTTGCCCTTCTCTTCGACGCCGTCGATAATGAAGGACTTGTCGATTTTGATCTTCCGCACCGGCATGCGTTTCAGATACCCCAGCGACGAGTAGCCCGTGCCGAAGTCATCGATCGACAGGGAAATGCCCATGGCGTTCAACCGCGTCAGCGTCTGCATGGCGCGCATCGGATTGGCCATGATGATGCTCTCCGTAATTTCGAACTCGAGCATCGCGGGCGGCACGCCGCCGGCCTGTGCCAGCTCGGCGACCTGATCGGGAAGTTGCGTGTCCTGCAGGTTGGCCGCCGACAAGTTCACGGAGATCGGAAGCGTCAGACCGGCGTCCTTCCACTCGCCGTGCTGGCGGCAGACGGTCTTCAGCGCCCACTGCGTAAACGCCCTGATCAGCCCCGTCTGCTCCGCCAGGGGGATGAACTGATCCGGCGGAACAGGCTCCAGTTCGGGCTGCAGCCAACGCGCCAGCGCCTCCGCGCCGATCACTTGATTGGTCTTGAGGCTCACCTGGGGTTGATAGTGCAGCGACAGCTCCCCATACTCGATCGCGCGGCGCAATTTTCCCGTGAGCATCATCCGGCGGGGACTGTTCTGCTCATGGTGGGGCGCATAAACCGCGTAGCCGCCGCCCGACTGTTTGGTCACGTACATCGCCATGTCCGCCCGCTGGAGCAGCACGTCCCCTTCCTCCCCGTGATCCGGATAGAGCGCGATCCCGATGCTCGCCCCGACTTCGATCGTGGCGTTTTCCAGCACAAACGGGGCTTCGAGCATGTGCAGAATCTTGCGCGCGGCCAGGCTGGCGCCTTCCACCGGAGCGTTCGGCAGCAGAATCGCAAATTCGTCCCCGCCCATCCGGGCCACCGTGTCGGATTCGCGCAGGCACCGCCGCAGCCGGGGACCGATCTGTCGCAGCAGCAGATCGCCGCAGTGGTGCCCGAACGCGTTGTTGACGTCCTTGAATCGATCCAGATCCATCAGCAGCACGGCCATCGGTCTCTTCTCACGGTAGCAGGTCAAAATCGCCTGCTGCAAACGGTCGTACAACACGTGCCGGTTTGGAAGGTCGGTCAGAACGTCATGATACGCCAGATACTGGAGCGTTTCTTCCATGCGTTTCCGCTCCCGCCGCACCCCCGCCTCGTGGAGTTGCCGTTCCACGACGGGAAGCAACCGCCGCAGATTGTCCTTCATGATGTAATCCTGCGCGCCGGCCTTCATCGCGTCCACGGCGGTTTCCTCGCCGATGGTGCCCGACACGAAAATAAACGGCACATCGAGCTCCCGCTCCCTCACCAGCGCCAAGGCGTCCGTGCCCATGAAATTCGGCATGGTGTAATCGGAGAAGATGACGTCCCACGTCTGCCGGTTCAGGGCCATGGCCATGGCGGCGGAGTTCTCCACCCGCTCAAAGCACGGCTCATACCCGCCGCGGCGCAGCTCCTCGATCAGCAACTCGGCGTCCTCCGCGGAGTCTTCCACGACCAATACCCGAAGCGGCACCCCCGTGGCCATCGCCCCTGCTCCGATCTATCCTCTTTTCGGCAATGAAAAATAAAAGACCGCCCCGCCGTTGACGCGGCCTTCCGCCCAGACCCGCCCCCCGTGACGCTCAATGATTCTGCGCACATTGGCCAACCCGATGCCGGTGCCCTCAAATTCGTCCGGACGGTGCAGGCGCTGGAAGACGCCAAACAGCTTGCCGGCATAGCGCGGGTCGAAACCGATCCCGTTGTCCCTGATGAAGAAGACCTGCTCCTCTTCCTCCGAGGCGCTTCCGATCTCAATCTCGGCTCTGGCCCGTTGGCGCGTGTATTTCACCGCGTTGCTGAGCAGATTCACCCAGACTTGCCGCAGCATGCTCGGATCGGCATCGACCTCGGGCAGAGGGCCGATGGTCCACGCAATGTCCCGCCCGGCCATTTCGTCTTGGAGATCGGCCACTGCCTCCTGAATCAACGGATCGAGCCTCACCGGGCCGATCCGCATTTCCGCCTTGGCCATGCGCGAGAAGGTCAGCAAATCATCGATCAGGCGGCCCATCCGCACGGCGGAGTCTCTGATCGTATTGATGTAGCGTTGGCCGGTGGCGTCAAGCCGTTCTCTCACATGCCCGGCAAGCAGGTCCACAAATCCGTGGATATGGCGCAGGGGCGCCCGCAAATCATGCGACACGGAATAGCTGAAGGCTTCCAGCTCTTTGTTCATCGCCTCCAGTCGCGCGTTCAGCCGCCCCATCTGTTCTTCGGCGCATTTGCGTTCGGTGATATCCCGAATGATGGCCGTAAAAAATGTTCCCTCGCTCGTTTTCCAAGTGGCCAACGAGAGCTCAACGGGAAATTCGGCCCCATTCCGCTTCTGCCCGATCAGCTCCACCGTGCGCCCGATGACCCGGCTGTCGCCCGTGGCCAGATAGCGCTGAAGTCCCCGTTGATGCGCCTCCCTGAAACGCTCGGGCATCAGGATGGTCAGCGGCGCGCCCCTCACCTCGTCCATGGCGTAGCCGAACATGCGCTCCCCGCACGGGTTGAGGTAGATGACGTTGCCGCGGCTGTCCGCCGAGATGATGGCGTCGTTTGCCGCCGCGGTCGCGGCCCGGAATTTCTCCTCGCTGCCGCGCAGCGCCTCCTCCGCCCGCGTCCGGTCGTCGATTTCCCGGCGCAGCTCCCGGTTCGCCGCCGCAAGCTGTGCCGGGCTGGGAAGGGCGACGGCCTTGGGAATCAACGGCACCAGCAGAATGGCCGTGGCCACCGAGACCCCGGCCGTCGTCAGTTTCACGATTCCGTCCAGCCAATAGACGGGCCGCCACAGCGTCCACACGCCGACGAGGTGAGTCGTCCCGCAAAGAAAGATAAAGACGCCGAAGAGCAGAAACATCCAGGGAAACGCCACGTCGCGCCGTTTGTAGACGAAATAGCCCAGCGTCATGGGGATGGAGTAGTAGGCCAGGGTAATCAGGGTGTCGGAAACGGCATGCAGCCAGAGCAACGCCGGTTGCCACAACAAGCACTGCCCATGGGGAAGGAACGTATCGGACAAAAAAATCGCCCGGAAAAAGTCGCTCACGCCTGCTCCCTCCAAACCTGTTCTGCAATGATAATGCAAAGAACAGGCCGACCGGATCCTGCGATAGCTCCCTATCTACTTAAAAATACAGAG